>JALYPW010000484.1 GCA_030856145.1 Chloroflexota bacterium
GTGGTTGGTCGCGGTGAGCCTCGGCCCCGAACGATCGGGCGTCCCGCCGTGCGCGGCACCGCCGTCGCTGCGGCGTCGTCCACGTCGGCCCCATCGTCCGAGCCGGGTCGGTCGTCGCCGCGCGAACGCCCGCCGCCGCCGGCCAGGCCGCGGACCTCGGGCGCCTTCAGCCGACGGATCTTGCCGCTCGCGAGCCCATCGATCCGGACCGGCCCGATCCGCACCCGGATCAGCCGCTCGATCGGCGCCTCGATCGCTCCGAAAACTCGTCGGAGCTGGCGCTTCCAGCCCTGGCGGAGCGTCACGCGGTACCAGGTGAACCCCGCGGCGGCCGGCGGATCGAGCAGCTCCTCGAGCCGCTCGATCTCGATCGCGGTCATCTCCCGGAGATGGTGGAGCGTCGCGAGCCCCTCCTCGAGCGGGATCCCGTCCTCGAGCAGGTGGACCTGGTCGTACGACAGCGGCACCCGGACCGCGAGGGCGTACTCGCGCTCCACGCCGAACCGCGGGTGAAGGACCTTCTCGGACCAGCCGCCATCGTTCGTGAGGATCAGGAGCCCCTCGCTGTCCTGGTCGAGCCGTCCGACGGGATAGAGCCGGGCGCCGTCGGGCACGAGCGCGGTCGGGACGAAGTCGAGCACGGTCGACTCGGCGTGGCGGTCCTGGGTCGTCGAGGTCACGCCGGCCGGCTTGTGGAGGAGGAGATAGGTGGTCCGGGCGGCGTCGCCGATCGGAAGGCCGTCAACTTCGACCTTGGCCTTCGCCGGATCGACCACCTGGCCGATCGTCGCCCGGCGGCCGTCGACGCGGACGCGACCAGCCGCGATCAGGGCCTCGGCGGCGCGACGGGAGGCCAGCCCACTGGCGGCGATGACCTTCTGGAGTCGTTCTTCGGGCACTCAGTCCTCGCGGTCGGGGCGTTCGGTTGGTGGTTCCGCGGAATCGGCCGATCCGGCCTCGGCGTCGGAGGCGGCCTCCTCGTCCTCGATCAGGCGCGCGGCGACGTCGATCTCGAGCGGCGGCAGCTCGTCGAGGCTCGTCAGGCCGAATCGCTCGAGAAACACGAATCCCGTGCCGTACAGGAACGGCCTGCCCGGCGCATCCGAGCGGCCGAGCTCGACGACCAGCCGGCGATGGAGCAGTGTCCGGATCGTGTAGTCCGAGTCCACCCCGCGGATCCGCTCGATCGCGGACTTCGGGACCGGTTGGCGGTAGGCGACGATCGCGAGGGTCTCGAGCGAGGCGGGCGAGAGGCGCACGGCGTCGGCGCCGACGTAGCGCGCGATCAGCCCGCCGGCCTCGGGGGCGGTGACGAGCTCGACCCGGTCGCCCGACAGGACCAGACGCACGCCGCGACCTGCGAGCGCGACCTCGAGATCGCCGAGCCGGTCGTCGACGGTCGCCCGATCGACGCCTGCAACCGCGGCGATCTCGCGCCGGGCCAGCGGTCGGACGGCGACGAAGAGGAGGGCCTCGAGCTGGGCCTCGCTGAGCTCGCCGGGCGCTGTCGGCTCGGTGCCATCGAGGGCGAGGGCCGTTGTCTCCTCGGAGGTGGATTCGCGCTCGTCCGGGACGTCGGTGGCGAGCTCGATCGCACCGGGACGCTCGTCCGTCGGGCGCTCGTCGATCACGCGAACGACTCCAGGCTCTCGTCGAGCGGCTCGTCGGCCGGCAGCGCAGTCGCCGGACCGCTGACCGCGCGCTCATCGGCTGTCGTCGCCCGGGCAACGATCGGCCCCCACGGCTCGGCCTGGCTGACGACGATCTCGCGCCGCTTCATCAGCTCGAGCATCGCGAGGAACGTGATCGCGACGACGACCCGGTCGCGCACGCCCTCGAGCAGCTCCTGGAGGACGAACGTCCCGTGGCCGCGGATCGCGGCCCGGATGATCGCCGCTCGTTCGGTCAGGGTGATCGTCCTGGCGACCGCCTCCGGCGGCAGGACCGGCGGCGGAGCGATCCGCGCCAGGCGATCGAGCGCCCGGATCAGGACCGCCGGATCGAGCGGCGGTTCAGCGTCGAGCCGGGCCCCGGCCGTGCCTGCGGCCGCGGCAGCCGTCGGCTCGCGCCGGAACAGCCCGACCCGGACGAGCGCGGTGTCGTACATCCGCCGGCCGGCGTCGCGGTGGGCGCGGTACAGGAGAAGGCGAGCCCGCAGCTCCGCCTCGGGATCCGTGCCCTCGTCCGGCAGCTCGCCCGGCGCCTCGACGACCCGCCGTGGCAGGATCGCCCGGCTCTTGATCAGGATCAGCTGGCTGGCGACCGCCACGAAGGCGCTGATGTTGCCGAGCCGGTCGTCCTCGAGGCCTGCGAGCGCGTCGAGGTAGGCGTCGGCGAGGGCGCCGAGCGGGACGCTGACGACGTCGAGCTGGCGGGCCTCGATCAAGGTCAGGAGCAGGGCCAGCGGGCCGTCGAAGGACTCGATCCGGACGTTGGTCGCGGATTCGGGCCGGCGACCGGCACCGAACACCACTGCGGGCGCGGCCGAGCGACGATCGACCGCGCCGAGGTCGCCGGGGCCGCCGGGGCTCACCAGAGCCATCACGCCGTCCATCAGCTCGCCTCGTCGGCGAGCCGGAGCTGCTCGCCGGCCACGGGGTCGATTGGGTCGTCCTGGTGACGGATCAGCGCGACCGTCCGAGCGCTGCAGCCCGCGACCGCTGCGCGATCCGCCGCCGCGTCGGCGTGGATCCGCAAGCGCTCGAGCGCTGCCCGCCAGCCAGGCACGCCCCCGGCCAGCCGCCAGATCCGCGTC
>JALYPW010000494.1 GCA_030856145.1 Chloroflexota bacterium
CGGACGAGCAGCCCATACGCCACGTTGTCGCCGACGCTCAGGTGCGGGAAGAGGGCGTAGTCCTGGAAGACCGTGTTGACGTCGCGCAGGAACGGCGGCTGGCTCGTGACCTCGACGCCGTGGAGAAGGACGCGGCCCGCCGTCGGCAGCTCGAAGCCCGCGATCATCCGGAGGGTGGTGGTCTTGCCCGAGCCGGACGGCCCAAGCATCGAGAAGAACTCGCCGTCGCGGACGTCCAGATCGATGTGGTCGACGGCGAAGTCGGTGCCGGCCGCGGCGCCCACCCCGAACGACTTCGTCAGGCCTTCGAGCCGGACGGCCGGGGCGTCGGTCCCAGCCCGAGCCGCCGCGTCCGGGGCGGCCGGCGCGGTTCCATCGCTGACTGGCGCGGCGATTGTGGGCGGGAGCGCCAAGGAGTTCCTCGGTCTGGTCCGGTGGGATCGCGATCGGGATCGATGACGGCCCCGCGCGAGCGGAGCGATGCCGCACTGTGCCGCTCGGTTCGGGCGCGTGTCAAGATCGGGCGAGGAGCGTCGCGCGGAGCGGGCGCGGTTCGCGGTCCTCGGAGGCGAGGCCACGGCCATCCCGCGCCTTCTCCTCCTAGACTGATCCGATGCGGCTCGCTCCGATCCTGGTCGGCCTTGCCTGCCTCGTCCTCGGCGCTGCCGCCTGTGATGCCGGGCCTGCGCCGGCGACCCCGCCGATCGTCGCCGGTTCGTCGAGCGCGCCGCGCGAGGTCAACGTCGTGCTCAAGGACTGGGTCTTCCTGCCCGATCCGGTCGACGTCGTGCCCGGCGAGACGGTCCTCCTACACGTCGTCAACGGCGGCCTGGAGGTTCACGAGCTGGTGATCGGGGATCAGCTCGTCCAGGACGCCTGGGAGGCCGCCGAGGGCGCTGCCGCGAATCCGCCGCCCGGCCCGACGCCGGTCGTCAGCGTGGCCCCGGCCGTGACCGGCGTGCGCGTGGTCGTCCCGTCGGGGCAGCGCGTGGACGTCGCATGGACGGTTCCGACGGACCCGGCGGCGGTCGCCGGGCTCCTCCTCGGCTGCCACATTCCGGGCCACTGGGCGAAGGGCATGCGGGGCACGCTGCGGATCGCGCCGATGAACGGCTGAGCGCGGCCGCACGGTGCTAGGATTCAGGCCCGCCGCTGCGGCGGATCGACGAACTGCCGCGCGGGCCGAGGAGAACCAGCCCCATGACCTATGTGATCGCCGAGCCGTGCATCGACGTCCTCGACTTGTCGTGCGTCTCGGTCTGCCCAGTCGACTGCATCCACTACGAGGAAGGCTCGGACCGGAAGCTGTACATCGACCCGGACGAGTGCATCGACTGCGGCGCCTGCGAGCCCGAGTGCCCGGTGAACGCGATCTTTCCCGAGGAGTCGCTGCCGGCCGAGTGGTCGAATTACGCCAAGATCGACGTCGTCTGGTACACCGACAAGGCGGCCGCCCGAGCCGCGGTCGACGAGGCCAAACCGGCTACGTGACGAGCGCCCCGCTTCGCGACTGAGCCAGGCGCCCGTCCGCCCTACACTCGATCCTGATGAGGATCGTGTCCCTGCTCCCGTCCGCGACCGAGATCGTGTGCGCCCTCGGCCTGCGTGACGAGCTCGTCGGCGTGACCCACGAGTGCGACTGGCCGCCCGAGGTCGTCGGCCTGCCGGTCATGACGAGCAACGCCCTCGACCTCGCCGGGGCGACGAGCCGCGAGATCCACCGCCGGGTCGGTGACGCGGTCCACGGTGGATCGGCGATCTACCACCTCGACGAGGACGCTCTCGAGGCGGCCGGTGCGGACCTGATCCTGACCCAGGAGCTGTGCGCGGTCTGCGCCGTCGGCTATCGCCAGGTCAACGACACGGTCCGTGCCCTCGAGCTCGGCTCGACGGTGATCTCGCTCGAGCCGACGTCGGTCGAGGGGATCCTGAACACGATCGCGACCGTCGGGGCCATGGCCGACGCCGAGGATGCGGCGGTCGAGCTGGTCGAAGGCCTGCGCGCCCGGCTGGGGGCCGTCGAGGCGAAGGCCCAGGAGCGACGCGAAGGCGGGTTCAGCGGGCCGATGGTCGTGGGCCTCGAGTGGCTCGATCCGCCGTTCGCGGTCGGTCACTGGGTGCCCGACCAGATCCGGCGGGCCGGTGGCTGGGACGTCCTGGGCCAGGACGGCAGTCCGGCCCGACCGACGACCTGGGACGCCGTCGCCGAGGTCGACCCTGACCTGCTCCTGGTGATGCCCTGCGGCTACCACCTCGCCGACACGGTCGCCGAGTGGCGGCGGACCCCGCGCCCCGACTGGATGGGTGAGCTGCCGGCGATCGCGCGCGGCCATCTGATCGCGCTCGACGGTTCGTCGTACTTCTCGCGACCCGGCCCACGCGTCGTGGACGGGATCGAGATGCTCGCCGAGATCTTCGATCCGGAGGCATTCCGGGACATCTCTCCGCCCGACGGCTGGACGCCGATCTACTGAGCGTGGCCCGGCCGACCGCGACGACGCCCCAGCCTACCTTCGCCTGCCTGTGGTGCGGTCGATCGTGGACGGTCCGCGGGCCCGACGACCTCGAGGGTTGGGCGAAGCTCTGTCCGGACTGCCTCGGCAAGGCCGGCGACAACGAGTTCCTGCGCTTTCGACTGCGGGCGGCGCTCGAGGCGCGGGCGGCCGGGTCCACGGCTGACGCCCCAACGCCGGTCGCGGATCGACCCGCTGGCCACGAGTCGGCCCGCGCCGCGAACCCCGCGCCGAGCGTCGCGTCCTCGTCGCTCGCCGGGCCCTCCGACCCGGACCTCATCGCCTACTACCAGGCCCGCGCCCCGGAATACGACGACTGGTACCTGCGTCGCGGCCGCTACGAGCACGGCCCGATCCACGACACCGCCTGGAACGCTGAGCTCGACGCGGCCGGCCGCTGGCTCGACGGGTTGCCGCTCCACGGCCGGATCGTCGAGCTGGCCGCGGGCACGGGCTGGTGGTCGCCGCTGCTCGCCTCGAAGGCGTCCGAGCTGTGGCTGTATGACGCTGCCGAGGCCCCGTTGGAGCGGGCCCGCGAACGGCTCGTGGCGCACGGGCTGCGCGCCCACATCCACGTCCGCGACGCATGGGCGCCACCCGAAGGCGAGCCTGCCGACGTGCTGTTCGCAGGGTTCTGGATCAGCCATGTCGAACGAGCGAAGACCGCAGCCTTCCTG
>JALYPW010000496.1 GCA_030856145.1 Chloroflexota bacterium
GGCTCGCGCGCATCGGCGGGGGGTGGCGTGGGCGTCGGTCGGGCACCGGTCCGACGGACCCGACCTGGACCCGCGAGCTGGTCGTACGCCTGCTGGATCGCGAGGAACCCGGGCAGCGCGCCCTCCCCCGCCGCGTCGGGATGGTTGATCTTCGCCAGGCGACGGTAGGCACGCCGGATCTCGTCCTGGGTCGCGCCCGGCGCGACGCCCAGGGTCCGCCACGGATCGGCGTTCGGTGCCATCGCCCGAAGCATGCCCTGCTCGTGAGCATCGCGCGTGCGACCCGGACGATGCGTACCCCGGTTTCGGGACGGTCGGCAGGTTGTGCCGGCCGGCGCTCGTCGTCGATGATCCTCCCGAGGGTTGGCGCGGGCGACCCCGGCGAGCAGGACGGTGGGTGCGGCACGTGACAATCAGCGAGGAGCGCCGGCGCGTTCGCCCGACCCGCGTCCTGATCGTCGTGCTGCTGGGCGTGTTGGTCGGGATCGGCACGTACGCCCTCGTGAGCGCGATCACCCAGCTGCGCCGCTCGACACCGGTGTACGACCCGCCGGTCCTGGCCGGCCAGCAGCTGTGGGGCGCTTGCTCGGGCGGGTTCTATGCCCGCCTCGGAAACACGATCGTCCTCACCTCGACCGGTCATTGCACGTCCGAGGGCACCGTTGCCTACGACCCCGACGGAACCACCGTGCGCGGCGTCTTCGGTCCGGCCGCCCGGGACGCCACCTGTCCGTATCCCGACCACACCTGCGCCTCGTCCGACATGAACTACCTCGTCGTCGCCGAGGACCGCATCCCGTGGGGCCACCTCAACGCCGTCGACCTCGGAACGGGCGGCTACCGGGTCATCCCGGAGGGCACCCGACCGCTCGCCTGTGCCGACATCGCGATCGGTGACGAGGTCGAGATCGACGGCCGCAACATCTACCGGAACGGGCCCGTCGCCGAGAAGGGCGAGTACCTCCACTCCGGCGACGGAGCGTACTTCCCGTGCATGATCGCGGCCCGGATCCCGGTCGAGACCGGGGACTCGGGCGGGGCGGTCCTGGTCCGGGGGATCCCGGCGGGGGTCACCAGTCGGAGCTTCGGCGGGCTGCTCGGGTTCACGCCGCTGGCCGAGGGCCTCGTCGATCTGGGGCTGGAGCTGTGCACGACGCCCGATTGCGGGCTCGTTGCGCCGGTCGCGAGGTAGCTCCGTCGTCAGGGGCGTGGCCCGCCCCTGACGCTCGCCGGGCGAGCGTATCGGACAGGGAATCGCTCGTCGCTGCCGAATGTGACGCGAATCGGACACGATTCTGCGAGTCCCGCTCGCCCGGCGAGGATTCCGGGCTGGATCTGGGTCCATCCCTCGGCAACTCGTCACGGACGACCATGGTGCGAGAATTCGGACCGATGCCCGGGCGACTCGTGGCGCCGGTCGCGCCCCTAGATACGCTCGCCGAGCGGCGCCAGTTCGAAGTCCGCGATCGCCTCGGCCCCGATCCGGCCGTGGGGATCGATGTCGGCTGGGCGGTGGTAGCGGGCGAGAACGCGGAGCGACTGGCCGTCGAGCACGCCCGCCTGGGCGAGGACCTCGATCGTGGCCGCCCACGTGCCGCGCTCGTGGCCGTCGCCGTCCTCGATCTTCAGGGCGATCCCGGACGCTCGCGACGTGTCGGCTGAGCCGTTCGTCGCGGAGCGCGCGCCGGGCAGGATCGCGAGGCCGCGGAGCGCCTCCATTCCGGCCTTGCTCACGAGCCGACCTGGGGCTGCCTTCATCAGCGAGGTGTCGAGGCGATCGCGCGTCCCGCCGACCATCTCGGGGTTGGCCAGCATCGCGTCCCGGATCTTGAGGAGGGCGGGCGCCAGAGACGACCGCGCGTCCGACTCCCCTACCCCGCCGGGATCGGCAAGGAGCGCGTAGGCTCGCGCGATCTCGCGCAGCGAGAACGCATACGTCGCGACGCCGCAGCCGTCGATCCCGGTCCTGAGCTTGTTCGGGGTCGTCCCGAACGCTCGCGCGACAACGGCCCGATACGCGACCTGGGCAGGGTGTGCATCGAGCCAGTAGCGCTCGGGGTCCCAGCCCTTCAGCCGGGCGAGGAGAAGGAACACCGAGTGCTGGCCGGAGCACATGTGCCGGTTCGGACTCGCTTTCTCGCCGTCTCGGGCGAGCCGCGCTGCCGTCAACGCGTCGAGCGGCATGCCGTCCGAGCCGGTGGCGATCAGCGCCAGGCTAACGCCGGCCCGGCGGTACATCGCCTGGAGCGTCCGGACATGGAGGTCCTCGCCCGAGTGAGAGCTGGCCATCAGCGCGATCTCGGCCGGCTCCAGGTCGAACGCCTCGATGCCGCCGGCCTCGATCAGGGCGGCGACCCCGAATGGCTTGACGGTGCTCCGCAGGTTGGCAACCCGATCGGGGTCGCCGAGGCCACGGATCAGCGCGCCGTCGACATCGACCTCGACGACGTCGCCGCGATGGACGCTCTCCTCGATGCCGTTGCGCATCTGGCGGACGAGGATCGGGGCCGGCCGACGAGCCGCCCGTCCGGGAGCCGGCCGCTTGTGGCGCGCCGTTGGCGACGCGCGCGTCGCCGCACGCGACGACGGACTCGGGGCTGGCGGTGGCTGAGCTTCGGGGTCGGCGGGGTCGACGGGGGTCGTCACGGTCCCGCGAGGATAGCGCTCTGCGCGGCCCGATCCATCACCGTTTCGGGTGGGCGACCTGGAATCGGCCGGCCGACCACGAACGACCTCCCGCGGGCTTCGGGCCAGCCATCCGGATCGAGCCGGCCGCGACGGACGGCACACGGTCGGTGACGCGAGCCCGTTGCGCGCTAGCATTCGGGATCGGCGCGCCGATGCGCCCCCTCCGGAGGCCCGACGTGTCCCTGCCGCCCACGCTCCACGTGTCGAGCCATCCGGCCATCCTCCACAAGCTCGCAATCCTGCGCGACGAGCAGACCGAGCCCAAGAAGTTCCGCGAGGTCGTCCGGGAGCTGTCGTGGCTGCTCGGCTACGAGGCGCTGGCCGACGTCAAGGTCCGTTCGCTCACGATTCGGACGCCGATGGAGGAGATGGCGGCGGCCCAGCTCGCCGACCGGATCGGCCTGGTCCCGATCCTGCGGGCCGGCCTCGGGATGGTCGATGCCATGCTCGAGCTGATGCCGACCGCCGAGGTCTGGCATCTCGGGCTGTTCCGCGACGAGCGGACCCTCCAGCCGGTCGAGTACTACAACAAGTTGCCGGACTCCCACTCGGTCGACCTGTGCCTGATCCTTGACCCGATGCTCGCGACCGGCGGCAGCGCGACCGCGGCGATCGACGTGCTGAAGAAGTGGGGCGCCACCCGGATCAAGCTGGTCAACCTGATCGCGGCACCGGAGGGCGTGGCGACGGTCGCGTCAGCCCATCCGGACGTCGAGATCCATTGCGCGTCGCTCGATCGCCAGCTGAACGAGAAGGGCTACATCATGCCCGGCCTCGGTGACGCCGGCGATCGTCAGTTCGGGACGGGCAAGCCCGGCTGACGATTGCCGGTGGCGGTGTGAGCGGCCGTCGTCAGTTCCGCCAGGCCACCGCATCAACGCTGATCGTCGGACGGCCGCTCGTGCCGAGGTTGGTCAGGACGACCGTGTGGGCCTTGTTCGCCAGGAACTTCGAGAAGACGACGACGCGGTAATGACTGCCCGTCTCCCGGCGCCCGGCGTAGTAGCCCTGGTCAACCGTGTGGGACACCCCGTCGATCGTGATCCGGACCCTGCCCTGGTAGCGGCCGGTCGTCGCCAGAAAGTAGAACGAAGAGCCGGTGAACCGGATCGTCATCTTCGCGCCCGAGCGGTAGGACGT
>JALYPW010000012.1 GCA_030856145.1 Chloroflexota bacterium
ATCTGAGCCCATCGCCGCCGATCACTTCGGCTGGCGTACAGGGCGTGCTCCGACTGCGCTCGTTCCTGACAACGAGGTCGACGAGTCGTCCGGCGTGCTCCGGCCCGGTTGGGTCGCGATGCATAGATCTCCGCGCAATTGGTACCTCCCCGCGGAGCCTCACATTCACGTGCCGCTCTTGAAGTGGTTCTGGCCGCTGCCTCAGCGCCCCTGGCTTGCCTTGTGGCAATTGCCAGTATCCGGAACTAGTATCAGAAGGGACTGTCGTGGCAAGATGCGAATGTCAAGCGAAAACAGGACCACCGTGATGGCGTAAAGCAGGACCACCTGGACATGGCGTGGACTTGGGTTAGTCGAGCGTTGGCGACTCCTTTGGTCGGTCGGGGTCGGGCGTGACGGGGGCCTCTGGCCGGCTGTCGCGCGCGGCGAGGCTTTCACGGAAGCGGTAGGACGAGCCGCGGAACTCGAGCACGTGGCAGCGGTGGGTGAGCCGGTCGAGGAGCGCCGCGGTGAGCCGCTCGTCGCCGGCGAAGACGGTCGTCCAGTCGGCGAACTCGAGGTTGCTCGTGATGATCAGGGCACCCCGGGTATAGCGGTGGGCGAGCAGGGTGAACAGCAGCTGGCTCTGGTCGGGGTCGAGACGGACGAAGCCGAGCTCGTCGCAGATCAAGAGGTCGAGCCGATCGAGCGCCGCCTCGAGCTTCGACAGACGGTGCTCGGCCTGCGCCTCGGCGAGCTCAGTGACGAGTCCGGCGACGGTCACGAAGCGGACCCGCTTGCCGAGCCTGCAGGCGGCGAGGCCAAGGGCGGTGGCGACATGGGTCTTGCCGGTGCCCGGCGGGCCGACCGCGAGGATCACCTCGCGGCGGCTGAGGTAGTTGCCCCGGGCGAGCTCGGCGACGAGCGGCGCGTTGAGCGCCGGGAGGGCGCCGAAGTCAAAGCCCGACAGCTCGTGGACCTCCGGGAAGCGGGCCGCCGCGATCCGGGTCCGCTCGACGCTCGCGTCGCGCCCGGCGACCTCGGCCGACAGGAGTGCGGCCAGGAACTCCAACGGCCCGTGGCCGGCACTCGCCGCCTCTTCGGCAAAGCGGACGGCCTGGTTGGCCATGACCGGCAGGCGCAGGCGCTTGGCATGGGCCCGGACGAGGAGCTCGGGGACGAGGGTGCTCATGATCGCGATCCGAGGAGGCGACTGTACTGGCCGACATCGCCGGCCGGCACCGCCACGTTGGCCAACGCCGGTGGCAGCGGGATCCGGGCGCTGATCGTGGCCATCGTCCCATCGAGCGCCGCCCGGACGCCGGCGGCCGTCGCGTCGCCTCGGGCGAGGGCGGTCGCGCAGGCCGCCCGCCAGCGGACCGGCTCGACGTCGACACCCAGGGCGCAGATCGCGAGGAAGGCGCGATGGGCCGAGCGTCGGTCGTCCGGGTGGGCGACCTCGAGCGCCTCGAGCAGCGCCGCGGCCTCGGGCGGGAAGGCCGCCTGGCGGACGGGGATCGCGTTGGCGAAGGCACCGGGCTTGCGGACGAGGGCCGGCAGGTAATGCCAGAAGTCGGTGGTGAGCGTCCCCTTGGCGATCGCCCGCGGGTGGCGAGCGACGATCGTCGTGGCCGTCCACAGCTCGACCCGGGTGGCGTACGCCCGCAGCCACAGGGCGGCGCCGGCCTGTCGGACCGGGACCGAGTAGCGGCTGCCGTCGAAGGCGACGAGGGCCTGGCCCGAGGCGCGCACCGGATGGCGGGTGCAGGCAAGGAACGGCCGGACCGGGAGCGGGGCGAGCAGGGGCCGCTCGGCGGCGAACCGTTGGCCGACCGACTCGGTCTGGCGCGCCCGACAGCGGCGTTCCTCGGCCGCCGTCGCCCGGGCCAGACGCTCGTTGAGCTCGTCGAACGAGTCGACCTCGGGGATCGGCACGAGGTACGTCCGGCGGGCATAGCCGACGAGCCCTTCAACGAGTCCCTTCTCATGGCCCTCGCCCGGGGTGCAGTGGTGGGCCCGGAAGCGGTACGCGCTCTGCAGGGCGAGGAACTCGGGCGCCGGGTGGAACGTGCCGCGCCGGAATGAGCCGAGCCCGGACGGGTTGTCGTACCAGACCTCGGCCGGCGCCCCACCCCAGGTCTCGAACGCCCGGACGTGGCCGTCGAACCAGGCCGCCCGGTTTTCGGCCGGATAGGCCACCACGACGTCGCGGGTCGAGTGGGCCAGGCGGGCGCAGAACAGGGCGACGACGGTCTCGACACCGGCGATCAGGACGCGCGCCTCGCCGAAGTCGACCTGGGCCTCGGCGCCCGGGTCGTGGGCGAGCGGGATGGTGACCCCGCGCAGGCTCGCCCGGCGGTGAGCTCGCACCCATGCCCGGACGGTCGGCTCGCCGCCAGCGAAGCCGTGTTCGGTGACGAGGCGCTGCCAGATCCGGCGGGCGGTGTGGCGCTGCTTGTGGTGGACCGTCTCGTCAGCCGCCAACCAGGCCTCGACGATGTGGGCGACCTGATCCATGACCGGGGCCGGCCGTCGGCGCGTCCGGCGGTACGTCCAGGGGCCGGGATCGTCGAGGGCCCGGCGGATCGTCGTCCGGCTGTGGTGGAAGGCGCGGGCGAGCTCGCGGATGCTCGACCCTTCCCGGAAGTGGGCGTACCGGATACGCTCGATATCGACCATCTTGATCAACCTTTCCTCCAGGGCGGCTGCGGCTTCAATCACCGGCACCGTACTGGATGGCTGGAGGGTCAAGGTGGTCCTGCTTTAGCCGATCATTCCGCCCCTGGGTGGGTCCGTTTCACGCTATCACTCGCACAAGAGGTCACGAGGCTGAACGCTACCTACGTCCGCGAAGGCCTCTGCTATCGGACGACCCGGTATTACAGCGCGGTCTCCGACCGGGTCTTTGGCAACCACGAGTGGGCGATGCAGTTCGGCCTCAGCACAGCCCGGGCGCCGCCGCGCTGGCTCGACGGTTGCCCTCAAGTCGGTCACCGGCTGCCTGATCCGAGGGTTCGGGGAAGGCTTCCTTATCCAGCGGAAGACAGGTTCGAGGCGGATCGTCCAATAGCTCGTCGAGCTCCGGCAATCCGAGTTCGACGTCGGCGTGAGTGCTGGGAGCATCGGTACCTCCGACGCATCAGGGCGTTGGCAAAGCCGGGGAGGCGCCGGCGGACCGCCCCCTGCTGGGT
>JALYPW010000026.1 GCA_030856145.1 Chloroflexota bacterium
CTCCTGACCGACGCATCCGTTCAGCCGTCCGCCGCTCCGTCGGCCGACGCGTCGGCGGGCAGCGGCAGCGCCGCACCGGGTGGCAGCCCGGCGGCCTCGGCCACGCCGAGCCCGGCCCCGACCAGCTCGTCGAGCTCGTCGAGCTCGTCGCTGCCGCTCATCCTCGGGGTGATCGCCCTCGTCGTCATCGTCGCGGCCGGACTCGTCGTGATGCGCGGCCGGAACCGGAGGGTCGAGGAGGAATGACGGCCGCGGGCGGCGTGCCACCCGGCATCCGTCCTCGCCGTCGGCCGGGGAGCGCCGTCTGGCGCTCCTCGGTAGAGCCGCTCCGCCCGTGAAGGGCGGGTACCTCGCGCGCCGACTCGTCTCGGCGTTCATCACGATCGTCCTGATCACCGTCGTCAACTTCGTCCTGTTCCGGGCGATGCCGGGATCGCCCGAACGGGTGATCCTGCGGGGCACGCCGAACGTGACCCAGGCCCAGCTCCAGGCGGCCCGCCAGCGCTGGGGCCTCGACAAGCCCGTGTTTCCGGACCAGTTCGTGGCCTACATCGGTTCGACTGCGCAGGGCGATCTGGGCTACTCATTCATCGCCCGCGGTCGAACCGTGACCGATGTCCTGGGTCAGCGGATCTGGCCGACCGTCATCCTGTTCGGGCTGGGTGAGCTGGTCGCGATCGTCCTCGGGCTGGCCCTCGGGGCGTACACCGGCTGGCGGAGAGGAGGGCCGGTCGACCACGTCGGCAACAGCCTCTCGCTCGTCCTCTACTCGACGCCCTACTTCCTGCTCGGAATGTTGTTCCTCCTGATCTTCGCGACGACGCTCCGCTGGTTCCCGACGTTCGGGATGCTGACCGCGGGGATGCAGTACCCCGGATTGTGGGAGCGGGCCGTGGACTTCGTGGCCCACCTCACCTTGCCCCTGGCGACCGTCGCGCTGGGCCTGGTCGGGCAGTACGCGATCGTCATGCGCTCGTCGATCGTCGAGACCCTGTCCGAGGACTACGTGACGACCGCCCGGGCCATGGGCCTGCGCGAGGGCCGGATCCTGCGCCATCACGCCCTGCCCAACGCGCTCCTGCCGACGGTCTCGCTGATCGCGATCAACCTCGGCTACGTCGTGGCCGGTGCGATCACCGTCGAGGTCGTCTTCAACTGGCCGGGACTCGGGACGCTGGCGGTCGAGGCGCTGACGGCCCGCGACTACCCGGTCCTCCAGGGCGTGTTCCTGATCCTCGGCGTGTCAGTGGTCATCGCCAACCTGGTCGCCGACCTGATCTATGGCGCGCTCGACCCGCGGGTTCGGACGTGACCGCCGCCCAGCTCCAGGGCACGGCGCCGCGCGGCGTCCGGGTGGGCGCCGGGGCGTGGGACCTGCTCAAGCGCCTCCTGCGTCGGCCCGAGGGACTGATCGGGCTGACCATCCTCGCGACGTTCACGGTCCTGTCGCTCGTTCCGCAGCTGATCGTCGGGCCGCTCCAGACCGCGGTCACCGCGACCGGCGGGCGCCTCGAGCCACCATCCGGGGTCCACTACTTCGGGACGGACGAGCTCGGCCGGGACATGCTCAACCTGACCGTGCACGGGGCCCGGATCTCGCTCGTCATCGGGCTCCTCGCGACCCTCGTTACGGTCCTCATCGGAGTCGTCGTCGGGATCGTGGCGGGCTTTGTCGGTGGCTGGCTTGACGCCTTCCTGATGCGGATCACGGACTTCTTCCTCGTGATCCCCACGTTCGTCCTGGCCCTGATCCTGACCCCGATCATCCGCGACCTGGTCGGCTCGGGCGCGACCGAGGTGTTCGGAATCCGGATGACCTTGATCGTGATCGTCGTCGTGATCGGGATCACGAGCTGGTCCTCCACGGCCCGGATCATCCGCTCCCAGACCCTGTCGCTTCGGGAGCGGGCGTTCGTCGATCGGGCTCGGGTCATCGGTGCGGGCAACGGCCACATCATGCGCCGGCACATCCTGCCGAACGTGATCAATCTGATCGTCGCCAACGCCGTGCTGACCTTCGCCGGCGCGGTCCTGACCGAGACGACCCTGTCGTTCGTTGGCCTCGGCGACCCGTTCCAGCCGTCGTGGGGCCAGCTTCTCGAGGCGGCCCGGTCGAGCGGCGCGCCGGGCCTCGGGGCGTGGTGGTACGTCCTTCCGCCGGGGGCCGGGATCGTCCTCGTCGTCCTCGCCTTCACCCTGGTCGGCGGCGCCCTCGACGACCTGCTGAACCCGAAGCGGCGTGGCCGAGGATGACGCCGTGGCGAGCCTCGACAGCGGGTACCTCGGCGTCAGGCGCGGGCGCTCCGACGCCGGTCGATGCGCGCGGACGCGCCCTGCCGAAGCAGGCCGATCCGAGCCAGCCGCTGCTCGTCGTGGAGAACCTGCGGACCCACTTCAGCCTCGACGGCGACACCGTCCGGGCCGTGGACGGGGTCAGCTTCACGCTCCAGCAGGGCGAGGCGCTCGGGATCGCCGGCGAGTCCGGCTGCGGCAAGACGACGACTGCCCTGTCGCTCGTCCGGCTGCTGCCGGCGAACGCCCGGATCGTCGAGGGCTCGATCCGCTACTTCGGGATCGATCTCGTCCAGAAGAGCGACGAGGCGCTCCGGCGCTACCGCTGGCGTGAGATCTCGATCGTGTTCCAGGGCGCGATGAACGCCCTGAACCCGGTTCATCGACTGCGCGACCAGATCGCCGAGCCGCTCCGGGAGCGGCTGAATCTGTCGCCCGGCGCGGCACGCACACGTGCCGGCGAGCTGCTCGAGCTCGTCGGGATCCCGAAGAAGCGGGGGAGCGCCTATCCCCACGAGCTGTCAGGCGGGATGCGCCAACGGGCGATGATCGCGATGGCCCTTGCCTGCGATCCGGCGGTCGTCATCGGCGACGAGCCGACGACCGCGCTCGACGTCATGGTTCAGGCCCAGATCCTGGAGCTGCTCGAGCGGCTCCGACGCGAGCTGGGGTTGTCGCTCATCCTGATCACCCACGACCTGTCGGTCATCGCCGAGACGTGCGACCGGGTCCTGATCATGTACGCCGGCCGGGTCGCGGAGGAGGGTCGGGTCAGCGAGGTGTTCCGGGCGCCGCGCCACCCCTACACCCAGAAGCTGCTCGGCGCCTTCCCGAACATCCAGGCCGATCGGCGGACCCTCGAGGTCATTCCCGGCTCGCCGCCGGACCTCCGTCACCCGCCGCCCGGCTGCCGGTTCGCCCCACGTTGCCCGGCGGCGATGGCCGTCTGCAGCGAGGTGGTTCCGCCGGAGGTCACGTTCGGCGACGTCCGGGTCGCCTGTCATCTCTACCCGGTAGGCAGCGACGGGGCGCCGGTCATCGTCGGTTCGGCCGCCCGGCCGGTCGATGCCGGCGGATCGGCAGGCATCGCGACGGCCGACCCGGTGACCCGATGACGACTGACGGCGGGATCCGCCACGCGGACGGCGAGATCCTGTACGAGCTGTCCGGCCTCGAGGTCCACTTCCCGATCCGGAGCGGCCTGCTCGACACGATCCT
>JALYPW010000036.1 GCA_030856145.1 Chloroflexota bacterium
GCCGTCACGCCCGCGGGTGCCGGGTTGCGCGCCCGCTACCGGCCCCCGCTCGCGGGGGCCCTCGGCGCCGTTGCCGGAATCGGGCTGTCCGAGCTCGTTGCGGGCGTGCTCGGCGCCCCGTCGCTCCTCGCGTCGATCGGCGGGTTCGTGATCGACAACCAACCGGCCGGGGCCAAGGACGTCGCGGTCGCCCTGTTCGGGACCAGCGACAAGCTGGTGTTCGAGATCCTGATCGTCCTGATCGCAGCCGTCGTCGGCGCGGGACTCGGCGTGCTGGCGGTTCGGCGCTCGTTCGTCCTGTCCGCGGCCGGATTCGGCGCCTTCGCGATCGCCGGCTTCCTCGCCAGCCTCCGCTCGCCCGCGGCCGCACCGACGACCGCGATGATCGTGGCCCTCGTTGCCGCCATCGTCGGCGTCCAGGTGATGTCGTTCCTGCTCCGGGCCGCCGGGGCGGGGATCGGCCCGACCGGCAATCCGGCCGCGGTCGTCATGCCCGACTGGTCCCGGCGCGGGTTCCTCATCCAGGCCGGTGCGGTCGCGGTCACGTCGACCGCGGCGGGCCTCATCGGCCGGCGTCTGCTCGAGGGCCCGGCTGCGTCCAGCGGCGCTGCAGTCACCCTGCCGGGCGCGACCGAGACCGCCTCGATCCCGGCCGGCGCGGAGCTGACCGAACCGGGCCTCACCCCGCTCGTCGTCCCGAACGAGAGCTTCTACCGCATCGACACGGCGCTCGTCACACCCAACGTCGACGCGGCGAGCTGGAGCCTCCGGATCCACGGCCTCGTCGACCGCGAGATCAAACTGACCTACGCCGACCTCGCTGAGCTGCCGCTGTTCGAGCAGTACGTCACGATCGCCTGCGTGAGCAACGAGGTCGGGGGCAACCTCGTCGGCAACGCGAAGTGGACGGGCGTCCGGCTGCGCGACGTGCTCGCGATGGCCGGCGTCCAGGCCTCGGCGACGCAGCTTGTCGGGCGTTCCGTGGATGGCTGGACCGCCGGGATTCCGACCGCGTGGATCATGGACGACAGCCGTGAGCCGATGATCGCCCTGAAGATGAACGACGAGCCGCTCCCCCGGATCCACGGCTTTCCTGCTCGCTTGATCATCCCCGGGCTGTACGGCTATGTGTCGGCGACGAAGTGGCTGACCGAGCTGGAGCTGACGACGCTCGAGGCGTTCAACGGCTACTGGATCCCCCTGGGCTGGGCCAAGGACGGCCCGATCCTGACCCAGTCGCGGATCGACACGCCGCGCAACGGCACCTCGGTCGCCGCCGGCCGGGTCGCGATCGCGGGCGTCGCATGGGCGCCCGACCGGGGGATCGCCAAGGTCGAGGTCGCGATCGACGGCGTCTGGCAGGAGGCCAAGCTCACCACCCCGATCTCCGACGCAACCTGGGTCCAGTGGCTCGTCGCCTGGGACGCAACGCCCGGCAGCCACGCGATCGTGGTCCGGGCGACCGACGGCTTCGGCGCCGTCCAGACCGTTGAGCGGACGCCGCCGGCCCCGGACGGCGCCCGCGGCAACCACGCCATCGAGGTGTCGGTCGGGTAGTGCGTCAGCGGCGCGCCGAACGATCTCAGGCTATTGTCCCTCGATGCCCCGACGACTCTTCTCCTTCGACCCCCCTGATCGCTTCATCGCCGGCACCGTCGGCCAGCCCGGCAACCGGACGTTCTTCCTCCAGGCGCGACGAGCCGGCCAGATCGTGTCGGTCGTGCTCGAGAAGGTCCAGGTCGCCGTCCTCGCCGAACGTCTCGGGGTCCTCCTCGACGAGCTCGAAGCCCGCGGCGTCACGGCGGCCGCCGAGGGCGTGATGACCGACAGCGGGCCCCTCGACGAGCCGATCAACGAGACCTTCCGGGCAACGACCCTGACCCTCGGCTGGGACGGGGACACGGAGCAGATCCTCGTCGAGGCGCGCGCCGAGACCGACGAGGACGAGCACATCCATCTCGATGAGACCGACGAGGACGACGAGGATGACGATGAGGACGAGGATGACGATGAGGACGTCATCGACCTGTCCAGCGTCGAGGGCCTGGCCGGCTCGACGGCCGGCGAGCTGCTCGCGGCCTTCGAGGGCATCGACGAGGACGACGACGACGGTCCCGACATCCTCCGTGTCCGCCTGACTGCGGAGGTCGCCCGCGGGTTCGTGAACCGGGCTCTCGAGGTCGTGTCGGCCGGACGCCTGCCCTGCCCGCTGTGCGGCCAGCCGCTCGATCCGCAGGGTCACATCTGCCCGCGCCGCAACGGCCACTACGTCAACTGATCCCGGCCCGCTCCGCCCGATGATGGACCCGGCGACAACCCTCGACGTCCTGCGCGAGGGCGACATCGAGCTCGTTGGGCGACTGATGGGCTCGTCGAACCACGCGATGCTGTGCCGGGTTCGTCGGCCCTGCCCGCCGCCCGAGGAGGCGATCGTCGTCGAGGCTGTCTACAAGCCGACGGCCGGCGAGCGGCCCCTCGACGACTTCCCGGCCGAGACCCTGTCCCACCGCGAGGTCGCGGCGTACCTGGCCAGCGAGGCGATGGGCTGGGGCATCGTGCCGCCGACCATCCGCCGCGACGGGCCGTTCGGGGACGGCTCGCTGCAGCTCTGGATCGACATCGACCCGACCGTCGATGTCGTGGCGATGGTGGTCGCGTCGGATCCGCGGCTGCGCCGGATCGCGGTCTTCGACGCCGCCCTCAACAACACGGACCGCAAGGGCGGTCACCTCCTGCCGACGACGGACGGCCACATCCATGGCGTCGACCACGGGGTGACCTTCTCGATGGAGCCGAAGCTGCGGACGGTGCTCTGGGGCTGGCGGGGACAGCCGCTCGCGCCCGACGAGCTCGACGGCCTGGCGCGTCTCGGCACGGCCCTGCGTGGCGACCTCGCCCGAAACCTGGTGGGGCTCCTGTCGCGTGGTGAGATCGCGGCCACGCGGCGGCGGGTCGACACGCTCCTGGAGACGCGTCGCTTCCCGCTTCCTCGCGCCGACTGGCCCGCGATCCCGTGGCCGCCGTTCTGACGCTCGTTGTCCGAGGCGCTGCCCACCTGACACGCGATCGCAAGCGCACGCCCCGTCACGGTGTGCCGTTTCGAACCTGCCCCTGGCGACGATCCTCCCGACCCCTTGAGAGGAGCACCATGCCGCGGAGCTGGACGGACAAGCGCGAACGCCAATACGAGCACATCAAGGACTCCTACGAGGAGCGCGGTGTCGGCACCGACGAGGCCGAGGAGCGGGCGGCCCGCACCGTGAACAAGCAGCGCGCCGAGGACGGCGAGGCCACGACGACCCGGAAGGAGTCGTGATGGCCCGGATCGGCTACGCGCTCTCGTCGGAGGAGCATCGACCGTCCGACCTCGTCCGCCACGCCCGGATGGCCGAGGAGGCCGGGTTCGAGTTCGCCCTGATCAGCGACCACTTCCATCCGTGGATCGACGCCCAGGGTGAGAGCCCGTTCGTCTGGGGCGTCATCGGCGGGATCGCCGAGGCGACAACGACCCTCGAGCTCGGGACGGGCGTCACCTGCCCAATGATCCGGACCCATCCGGCGATCATCGCCCAGGCTGCGGCGACGGCCGGGGCGATGATGGAGGGCCGGTTCTTCCTCGGGGTCGGCACCGGCGAGAACCTCAACGAACACATCCTTGGCGACCGCTGGCCCGAGTGGGACGTCCGGGCCCGGATGCTGAGCGAGTCGGTCGAGATCATCCGCGAGCTCTGGAAGGGCGAGGTCACGAGCGTCGAGGGCGAGTTCTACACCGTCCAGAATGCCCGGATCTACACGCTTCCGACGAAGCCGGTTCCGATCCACGTGGCGGCGTCCGGACCGCGGGCAGCGAAGCTCGCCGGGGAGATCGGCGACGGGTTCATCGGGACCGCGCCGGACAAGGAGCTGCTCGCCGCGTTCGACGGTGGGCGGCGCTCGGCCAAGCGTCCGCATTACGGTCAGATGACCGTGTGCTGGGATCGCGACGAGAAGGCAGCCCGGAAGATGGCCCACCGGATGTGGCCGACGGCGGCGATCCCTGGCGAGTCCGGCCAGGAGTTGCCGAACCCGAAGCACTTCGAGCAGCTGGCCGACATCGTGACCGAGGACATGGTCGCCGAGCGGGTCGTGTGCGGCCCCGATATCGACCGCCACATCGCGACGATCCAGGAGTACGTCGACGCCGGCTACGACCACGTCTACGTCCACCAGGTCGGCCCGAACCAGGAGGGCTTCCTCGAGGCGTACGCCAAGGACGTCCTGCCGGCATTCGCGGGCAGCGGGCGGGCGCCGACGCTGGCCGGAGGGTCCCGATGAGCGGCTCCGGGCGGGCGCCGTGGTGGCTCGACGCCGTGCGTGGCGGAATCGCGGGCGGGCTCGCGGTCGCGGCGATGGACGTCGTGACCACCGGCCTCCAGGCAAGCCAGTCCGAAGCCTCGGCGGCTGCCGAGAAGGCGGTCCAGCCCAACGGCAAGAGCTCGGTCGCCAACCTGGTCGATCGGGTCGCCGACGCGGCAGGCGTCGATCCGGACAACGCCACCCGGGAGCAGGCGGCACAGGTCGTGCACTACGCGCTCGGGGTCGTGCCCGGGGCGTTGTACGGCATCGCCCGCTCGCGGCTGCCACTCGTGGGCGCGGCGAGCGGGCTCCTGTACGGAGCCGGGCTGTGGGCTCTCAACGACGAGTACGCCAACAGCGCGCTCGGGCTTGCGGCGCCGTTCGACGCATATCCGATCGACACGCACGTCCGGGGCGCGCTCGGCCATTTCGCGCTGGGGCTCGTGACCGACACAGGGATCGACCTGCTCGGCGGCTGACGCCCGCATCGGCGTCGTCCGGGTCCGTGTTGTCGCCGAGCCGTCGTCGGCGGGCGTCGTCGGGTCCGGCCGATGCGGCACCATTGGCCGCATGGGCGTGCGGCGCTGGAACGGCTGGAT
>JALYPW010000064.1 GCA_030856145.1 Chloroflexota bacterium
GGCGCGAGTCGTGCCACCCGGCAGGAACCCCGGCCCGTCATCGACGACGGAGAACACGACCGCCGGCCCGGCGACGCCCGCGACGTCGCGAACGGCCCGGACCTCGAGCCGGATGTCGCCGCCGGCCGTCACGGCCGCGAGCGCGTTGTCGACGAGTGTTCCGCGTCGTCGTTGCGTGTCGGATACGATCGGGCACCGCCGCGGAGATCCCCGTGTTCTCGACCCTGCTCGGCCCGCTGCCCGCCGATCCCGAACGAATGTCGACGCCGACCGAGTCGGCCGATGCCCTTGCCGGGCTCGGGCTCGACCTGCTGACCGACGGCGGCGATCCGGTCGAGCCGGAGGTCGCCCCAGCCGACGCGGTCGCTCGCTGGGCGGCGGCAGCCGGTGCCAGTGCACTGCCCGTGAAGGCGGTCCTGCTCGGTCCGTACTCGGCGGCCAGGCGCGTCGGATCGGACCCGCTCGCCGCGGCGGAAGCGCTCCGCCCGACGATCCTTGCTCTGGCGGCGGCCGGCTGTGCCATCGTCGAGATCTCGGAGCCGGACGCGCTCGCGATTGCCCGCGACACCGACGAGCGAGCGGCGTTCGTGGACGCCCACCGCCGGCTCGTCGACGGGTCCGAGGGGATCCACGCGTCACTGGCCCTGACCGGCGGCAACCTCGACGCGGCGGGCCCCGCGACCTTCTTCGACCTCGCCTACGCCAGCTACGCCTTCGATCTGATTGCGGGTCCCGACAACTGGCGACTCGTGACCCACGCTCCGACCGACCGCGGGATCATCTGCGGCGCCCTCGATCCACGGCAAAGCGGCGACGAGGCGCCCGAGCTGCTCGTCTGGGCGGCGCACTACGCGGCGTCAACGAGCGGCCGCGGCCTGGCCCGGGTCGGTCTGGCGAATGCGTCGTCGCTGCGGGATGCGGGACTGTCGCGCGACGAGGCGCTGCGCAAGCTGCGGATCGTGGCCGAGGCGGCGTGGATTGCCGCTGTCGAGTCCGGGGAGGAGATGGCCGGCCTCCTCGACCCGCGGGCGGTCGACGCCCGGTCGGCGGCCCTCGGACGGTTCGAGCCGGCCCGCGACCGGCGGCGCAGGACGTGACCGCTGGCGACGCCGGTTCGCCGGACCCGCTGCGGCCTCGACGGTCCGCCGTCTGGGCGGTCGTGTGGCGCATCCTCTACCGCCTGATCCGGGTCCTCGATCCACTCCTCCGGTCCTGGATCGCGAACGGCCTGCCCGGCCTCGACGGCGTCGTCGAGCTGCGCTTTCCCGGTCGCCGCACGGGGCGCCCACGGCGCATCCTGATCACGCTCCTCCGCCACGACGGTCACTGGTACGTTGGCCATCCCAACGGGCTGACGAACTGGCAACGGAACATCGAGGCCGCGGGCTGGGTCGACGTCGAGCCGTCCGGCGCCGACGGTCCCCGGTTCGCCGTGACCCGCCTGGAGCATGGGCCCGAGCGCGATGCCGTGATCCGGGCGACGGGCACGCAGCAGTTCTTCCCGGCCAACGTCATCTATCGCGCCGCCCAGCGCCACGTCGCGGCGATCGGCATCTACCATCGCCTCGACCCGATCAGCGGCGATCGAACCCCGCCGCCCCCAGCCGCCACGCAGGGAGCCCGATGAGCAAGTTCTGGCACGGCTTCGCCGATATGCACTCGACCGCCGACGCGGAGATCGTCATCCGATCGGGCGACGGCGTCTGGCTCGAGGACACCGCCGGCAACCGCTACCTCGATGCGACGGCCGCCCTCTGGTACTGCAATGTCGGCTACGGCCGGGTTGAGATCGCCGACGCGGTGGCCGCGCAGCTCGTCCGCCTGCCGTCGTACTCGTCGTTCGGGGCGTACACCTCGGAGCCGACCGTCGCCCTTGCCGAGCGCCTCGCCGACCTCAGCCCCATCCCGAATGCCGTCGTGTTCCTCGGCTCGGGCGGCTCGGATGCCGTCGAGACCGCGGCCAAGCTCGTCCGGCGCTATTGGGACGTGATGGGCCGGCCCGAGCGGCGGGTGATCGTGTCGCGCGAGTTCGGGTACCACGGGATGCACGGCTGGGGGACGTCGCTCGTCGGGATCGGACCGATGAAGACCGGCTACGGCGGCACCTTCATCGACGAAGTCGTCAACGTCGGGTCGATGGACACCGAGACGCTCGGGGCGCTGTTCGCCGAGCGCGGCCACGAGATCGCCGCGTTCATCGGCGAGCCGGTGATCGGGGCGGGCGGGGTGTATCCGCCGGAGGATCACTACTGGCCCGAGGTCAACCGACTGTGCCGCGAGCACGACATCCTGCTGATCGCCGACGAGGTCATCACCGGGTTCGGGCGGACGGGCATGCTGTGGGGGACGCAGCGCTATGGGATCGAGCCGGACCTGATCACGTTCGCGAAGGGCGTGTCGTCCGGGTACGTGCCGTTGGGCGGCGTGCTCGTCGGGGAGCGCGTGCGAGCGCCGTTCTGGGACGAGGACGTGCCGGGCGCGGTGTTCCGGCACGGCTACACGTACAGCGGCCACGCCGGTGCTGCGGCCGCGGCGATGGCCAACCTCGACATCCTCGAAGGGGAGGGGCTGGTCGCGCGCGTCGCGGCGCTGGAGCCGGTCCTGGACCGCGAAGTTCGGCGGTTGGAGAGCGCGCCCGGGATCGGTGAGGTTCGGACGGTGGGGCTGACGGCGGCCATCGCCTTCGAGCCGTCGCTCCTGGCTGCGGACCCGGGCCTGCCGGAGCGGGCGGTGACGGCGGCCTTGCGCCACGGGGTCGCGACCCGCGTCCTGCGCGGCCACGCCCTCCAGGTCTCGCCGCCGTTCGTGATCAGCGAAGCCGAGATCACCACCCTGGTCGACGGCCTCGGGGCCGCCATCGAGGACGCTGCCGGGTAGCGCCGGGTTCGCGGTTCGCGCGGGCCGGTCCTCAGTACGCCGGGACGGCGACGACGATCCAGCGCCTGGCCGTGCGGGTGTTGCCGAGGCACGTCTGGAGCGTGATCCGTTCCGAACGCGTCGGCTGGATCCAGCGCATGTCGTTCCAGGCGACGCTGCGCGCCATGGACACGCGGTATTTCACCAGCTGGCCCGTGGCGAGCCGAAGGACGACGATGTCGCCGACGCGGGCGCGCCAGAGGCTCAGGAACGCGCCGGCCTGCGCATGGGCGTAGATGTAGGTGTTGGACCGGCCACCGGGCCATGACGTTCCGAGGAGGTGGTACGCGTAACGACGCGAGATCGTGCCGCTGATCGTCCCGTTCCGGATGGCCAGGCTGATCCCGAGCCGGGCGATCGAGATCGAGGTGGCTCGGGTGGGGCTCTTGAGGCTGGATACGCGCGTCCAGCTCGTGGCGCTTGCGGTCGCGACCGGTGCCTGGCCGCCGAAGGGCGGTGCCAGGCCGGGGACACCGGCTGCCAGGGTCAGCGCCAACGCCACCACCGTCGCTCGCGATGCTCGGGAACCACGGGAAGATGGGGCCATGCGTCGATCCTCGTCGGGCGGGCGTCGACGCGGCATCGGCCGAAGGTACCGCCCGCCGAGGCGTTCGACTGCGCGTCCGACGAACGCGTCGAGCGGCGCAATTCCTGCCCGCGCAATCGCCGTGCAGCCGATCCGCCACGGGTTCACCATTGACGCATCCCCGACGCATCGAAAGGGCACTCGCCCCCCGTCGGACTGACCGACGGTTTCGGATTCGCGGAAGGAGGCGTCACACGTGGTCGAGCACATCGCGCTCGTCGTCAACGGACAGCCGCGCGAGGGGGACGTCGAGCCGAGACGGATGCTCGTCCAGTTCCTGCGCGAAGACCTCGAGCTGACCGGCACCCACGTCGGCTGCGACACCAGCCAATGCGGCGCATGCACCGTCACGATCGACGGCAAGGCGGTCAAGAGCTGCACGATGCTCGCGGTCCAGGCCGACGGCGCGAACGTGAAGACGATCGAGGGAATGCAGGCCGCGGACGGTTCGCTCCACGCTCTCCAGGAGGGCTTCTGGGCGAAGCACGGCCTCCAGTGCGGCTTCTGCACGCCGGGCATGATCATGGTCGCCGCCGACCTCCTCGCCCGCAACGCCGACCCCAGCGATGACGAGATCCGGCACGCGATCGAGGGCAACATCTGCCGCTGCACCGGTTACCACAACATCGTCCTGGCGATCCGCGAGGCGGCGAGCCTCATGCGGGCCGGCGCCACCGCCTCCACCCCCGCGAACGCCTGACCGACGGCCGAAGGAGAGCAACGATGGCTACCGACGTCAAGGACGTCCTCGGCACCTCGGTCAAGCGGCTCGAGGACCCACGCTTCATCACCGGCCAGGGCCGCTACGTCGATGACATCAAGCTGACCGGGATGGCCCATCTCGCCATCCTGCGCAGCCCCTACGCCCACGCCAACATCC
>JALYPW010000086.1 GCA_030856145.1 Chloroflexota bacterium
CGTTGCCCATCCGGCGGGCCGGGTCGCCCGTGCACGACTCCTCCTGGCCGAGGATCGCGAACCGCACCCCGGCCGCGTTCAGGCACGTCGCGAACGCCCGGGCGACCCGCTTGTTGCGCTCATCGAATGCCGCGGCGCAGCCAACCCAGTAGAGGACCTCGAGCTCGTCGAGGCCACCGGGCGCAGCGGCGAGTGAAGCCACCGTCGGCACCGCGAACGGCAGGCCGCGCGTCCAGTCGGTCCGGGTCGAGGCCGGCTGGCCCCACGGGTTGCCCTGGCCCTCCATCCCGCGGAACGCGCCGGTGAGCTCCTGCGGAAAGCGCGACTCCTCCAGGACCAGGTTCCGGCGCAACCCGACGATCTTGTCGACGTGCTCGATCAGGACCGGGCAGGCCTCGACGCACGCCCCGCACGTGACACAGTCCCAGACCGCGTCGTAGGGAATCGCGTCATCGACGATCGGCGCGGCCATCCGCGCAGCGTCCGGCGCCACGCCGCCGAGGGCGTGAGTCTCGCGGACGATCGGGTTGTTCGGGATCAGGTCCAGCCCATGCTCAGCCTCGCCCGACATGTCCCGGATGCCCATGATGAATGCCGTCGGGTTGAGTGGCTTGCCGGTGGCATTGGCCGGGCAGGCGGCCTGGCAGCGCCCGCACTCGGTGCAGGTGAAGCCGTCGAGCAGGTCCTTCCAGCCGAGGTCCTGGAGCGACTTCAGCCCGAACGTTGCGTCCTCGCGCTCGAGGTCCATCGCCGGCAGCTGGCCACGTGGCGCGAGCTTGCGGTACCAGATGTTCGGGAAGGCGGTCGCGATGTGGAGGTGCTTGCTGAAGGGCAGGTAGACCAGGAACGCCGCGACGAGCACGACGTGCGCCCACCACGTCACCACGAACAGGTCGTTGAGGAGTGCCGCCGGGACCGCGCCGCGCAGGGGCGTCGCCAGGACGGCCGACACGAACGCCCCGGGCTGGTCGCCGTGGGCGGCGAACTCGAAGACCTCCGCGAGCAGCTCCGTCGCGACGACGCCGCCGATCATCCCAAGGATCAGGAGGGCGTCGCGGTTGAACGTCAGGCGTCGCGGTCGCGAGATCAGGCGCCGCTCGAACGCCCACAGGATCGACCCGATCACGATCACCGCCACGACGTTCTGCATCGCGCTGATCGCTGTCCAGAGCAGCCCGTCGAACGGGGCCGACAGGATCGTCTCGATCACCCCGCCGGTCACGATGTTGGCCGTCCCGATCGTGAGCAGGACGAATCCCCAGAAGATCCCGGCATGCATGAGCCCGGCCCGCGGATCCTGGAACATCCTGGTCTGGACGAGGGCGTACTGGATCAGCCCGCCGAGACGCCGGCGCACGTCACCGAACGGCGGCGGCTGGGGCTGGGCCGGTCGGGCCGCCGCGAATACACGCAGGTGGCGGGCCATCGCGAGGGCGAAGATCGCCGCCGCGCCCCAGAACACGACGAACGCGAGCGGATAGAGGGGCACGTCGGCGAAGACCGGGAACATCAGTCGGCGTCCTCGGGCTCACCGTCCCAGGCGTCCGGCCGGCCGAACGCATGCTGGTCCTCGGTGCTGTCACCCGGAGCATCGCCCTCGTCGGCGTCGCCCGTCGCGCCGTCTGCACCGTGGTCGTGCGGACCGGCCAGAGTTTCGAGGGCATGCTCCAGGACCGGAATGATCGCCTCGAGCGACTCCGCGGCGCCCGTCGGCGAGCCCGGCGTGTTGACGATGAGCGTCCGGCCGCGAACCCCGACGACGGCACGGCTGAGATCAGCGAACGGGGTCGAGACGCGACCCACCGCCCGGATCGCCTCGGCCAGCCCGGGGACCTCGTAATCGATGACCGCAAGCGTCGCCTGGGGGGTCACGTCGCGCGGCGTCAGGCCCGTCCCGCCGGTGGTCACGATCAGGGGGTGGACCTCGGCCGCGTCGATGAGGACCTGCTCGATCAGGGCCTGCTCGTCGGCCACGGTCTCGCGGTCGACCACGAAGCCGAGGGCGGTGAGGCGATCCGCGAGGATGGCGCCGCTCGTGTCGTCGCGCGTGCCGGCCGCGCTGCGGTCGCTGGCGGTGACGACCAGGGCCGTTCGCGGGCGCGCTGCAGTCCGCTCCCCGGTCATGCCCTCGAACCTCGCCGCGGTCCTCCGCCGATCCGTCCCGCCGCCCGATCGCCAGGCCTGCGCTGGTCCACCTGGGGCTCGACCTCCTCGGCCGGGCGGTGCCACTCGCCGCTGTTGCCGCCGGTCTTGGAGATCAGGCGGACGCCCCGGATCTCGACGCCGCGCTCCACGCCCTTGACCATGTCGTAGATCGTCAGGGCCGCGACGCTGGCGGCGGTGAGCGCCTCCATCTCGACCCCGGTCGGGCCGGTCGTGGCGGCCTCGGCCCGGACCCGCAGAACGCCGGCGGCGCGATCCGGCGTCACCGCGACAACGAGATCGGTCAGGGCGAGTGGGTGACACAGCGGGATCAGCTCACTCGTCCGCTTGCCGCCCATCACACCGGCAAGCTCGGCCACGCCGAGGACGTCGCCCTTCGAGCCGCCGCCGTCGATCACCATGCTCATCGTCTCGGCCGAGACCGCGACGAGGGCTTCGGCGACGGCGCGCCGAGCCGTCGAGGGCTTGTCCGACACGTCGACCATGCGCGGCCGGCC
>JALYPW010000115.1 GCA_030856145.1 Chloroflexota bacterium
CCAGGAGGGCGCGGTTGTCGCGCCAGCGTTCGACCGCGGCCGCGATCGTCGTCCGAAGCGCCGCGTGGCCGCCGAACGCGTCGAGCAGGTCGCGCTGCCAGCGCTCGTCGAGGAGCCGCTGCTGGTCGTGCTGACCGTGGATCTCGACGAGGCCGCCGACGATCTCGGCAAGGCGGGCGGCAGTCACGGCCTCGTCGTCGAGGCGGGCGGTCGAACGGCCGGTCGCGGACACCTCGCGGGCCGCGATCAGGGGCTCAGGCAGGCGGTCGAACAGGGCGGTGACCCGGGCCGTCTCCGCTCCGTGCCGGACGAGGGTCGTGTCAGCCCGGGCGCCGACCGCCAGGCCGAGGGCGTCGATCAGGAGGCTCTTGCCTGCCCCGGTCTCGCCGCTGAAGACGTTCAGGCCGGGCTCGAGCTCGAGCCGGAGACGCTCGATCAGGGCCAGGTCGGTGACGGTCAGCTCGAGCAGGCGACCCGGCAGGCCGCTCGCCGCCAGGTCCACCCCGTCCGCGGCGCCCGCGGCCCCCGTTGCGCTTGCCGGCTCGCGCTCATCGGTCATCGCCATCCGGCCGCTCCGCTCACGACGGCAGGAGCTCGACCTTGCGCCGGAACAGGTCCCAGAACGGCTGGCTGCCGGCCGGCTCGACGAGCTGGATCGGCTGGGCGAGCGCCCGGACCTCGACCACATCGCCGACCGCGATCGGGACGTCCTCGCGGCCGTCGATCGACACGATCGCTTCCGTCGCGTCCACGACCCGGGCGCGAATCACCTGGTCAGGCCCGACGACCACGGACCGCAGGGTCGAGAGGTAGGCCGCGATCGGGGTGACGATCAGGTTCCGGCTGTCGGGCGCGACGATCGGGCCGCCGGCGCTGAACGAGTAGCCGGTGGAGCCGGTCGGACTCGAGACGACCAGGCCGTCGGCGATGAGCGTCGCGAGGTGGGTCGGCCCGATCGCGACGTCGAGCCGGACGACTCGAGCGAGCGCCCCGCGGGCGACGACGATGTCGTTGAGGGCATGATGGACGGTGGCCTCGGCGTCGCGACCGCCGGGCAGGAGGCGGGCTTCGAGGGCCATCCGGGCGTCGATCGTGAAGTCCCCGGCCTTCAGCTTCGCTAGGACGGCCTCGAGCTCGCCGGCCTCGACCTTCGAGAGGAACCCGATCTTGCCGAGGTTGACGCCGAGCAGCGGGACGTCGACCTGGATCACGGCCCGAGCCGCCCGGAGCAGCGTCCCGTCGCCGCCGAGCACGACCAGGACGTCGGTGCTGGGCAGCTCGCGGCAGAGCCCGTCGAAGTCCTGGGCCTGGGCCGCCCAGTGCTCGATCCCGTGCATCCGGCACCAGCCGGCGGCCCGCTCGCGGAGCTCGACCGCGGCATCGTTGGTCGGGTTGTAGGCGAAGCCGATCCGCTGGACCGTCACTCGGCACTCCCCTGCCCCAGCGCGATTGGCACGGCGGCGGCGTCGGGCGCGGCGGGCGACTGCATCGCGCTCGCCTCGCCGATCCGATCGCCGAGCTCGGCGCAGCTCGGGCCGGCCTGGAGATGGACGAGGAACTCGCGATTGCCCGCGGGTCCCAGAATCGGCGAGGCGATCACCGCCCGCGTCCCGAGTCCGATTCCGGCCGCCGTGGCAGCGATCCGCTCGAGGACCGCCCGATGGGCCGCCGGGTCGCGCACGACGCCGTGATCGGTCGCGCCCTTGCCGACCTCGAACTGGGGCTTGACGAGGGCGACGATCGGGGCGCTGGGCCGGATCCGGAGCGTGGACGCAATCGGTCCCAGAACCAGGCCGAGCGAGATGAACGAGACATCGATGACCGCCAGCTCGATCGAATCATCGAGGGTCCCGGGGGTCAGCGACCGGACGTTGGTTCGATCGTGAACGACGACGCGGGGATCGCGGGCGACTCGGTCGGCGAGCTGGCCGCGGCCGACGTCCACAGCGTGGACGCGGGCCGCGCCACGCTGGAGGAGGACATCGCTGAAGCCGCCGGTCGACGCGCCGGCATCGAGGCAGACGAGTCCGGTCGGGTCGATCCCGAACGCGTCGAGGGCCGCGCCGAGCTTGTATCCGCCGCGACTGACGTACGGATCGGACGCGACGAGGGCGATCGGCAGGTCGGGATCGACGAGGTCGCCCGCTTTCCGGTCGAGCCGGGCGGCATCGCCGACCCCCGTCCGGACCTTGCCGGCGAGGATCAGGGCCTGGGCTCGGGCGCGGCTGTCCACGAGGCCGCGCTCGACGACGAGCTGGTCGAGGCGCTGGCGAAGCTGGCGGGCGGTGGCATGACTCACCGGGCTATCGTGGCACAGCCGCCTGCGCGGCGACTCATCCGCCCGCCGACGGAGCGCCCCGGACCCATGAACCACGACCCCGTCGCAGCCGGTCACCGATGAGCCCGCGACCGATCAGCCTCATCCTCGCGGCCGGGCTGATGATCCTGATCGGCGTGTCCGGAATGGCCGCCGGCGGAGGATTGCTTGGCGTCGCGCTCAATGGCGGCTCCCCAGCGGACATCCGCCAGGCCGGGCTGGCCATGGGCTCGGTCATCGCCGGCTACGGCTTCATCGTCGTCCTGGCCGGCGTCGGACTCATCCTGTTCCGGCGCTGGGCGTGGCGGATCGGACTGGTGACGATGGTGGTCGGGCTGGTGGCCCTGGTGGGCGCGATGGCCGGCGTGGGATCGCTCGACCCGATGTTGCTGCTGGGCGTCGTGATGTGGGGCCTTGCGGTCGTCTGCCTGCTCCTGCCGTCGACCCGGACGGCGCTGGACGGCTGATCCCTGCCGAGCGGCCCTCAGGTTGCGGCGGCGACCACCGGCTCGGCGGCCACGTCGACCGGGGCTGAGCTCGGCGCCGCACCGATCGCGGTCAGCGTCTCGCGCACCTGATCCGCCAGGCCGGCTGGATCGAGCCGCAAGAGGTGGCGAAGGTCCGCCACGGACCCGTGGTCCACGAATGCATCGCCGGGAATGCCCAGGATCCGGACCGGCACGTCGCGCAGGGCCGGTTCGGTCAGGCGCGCCTCTTCGAGCGCCTCGAGGACGCCGGAACCGAACCCGCCGGTGACAACGCTCTCCTCGAACGTCACGACGAGGCGCTTGCCCCGTGCCTGGGCGACGATCAGGTCGCGATCCAGCGGCTTGGCGAATCGGGCGTTGACGACCCCGACCGACCAGCCGTCGCCGGCAAGGAGG
>JALYPW010000120.1 GCA_030856145.1 Chloroflexota bacterium
GGTCGAGATCGTCTTCGGCTCGAACGACCAGCTGTTCGACCTGACCTCGAACACTCGGCACATCGGCCGCGACACGACAGGCAACCTTCTCTCGAAGGCCGCGCTCCTCGACGCGACCCGGTCCTACATGAAGGGCCTGATCATCATCGAGCCGACCGCGATCGGGACCGACAGCTTCCTCGGCGAGTTCGGAATGAACCTGTCCAAACAGGCCCGGGCTGTCGCGATCCCGTCGCTCGAGATCGACCAGCCTGACTGCCGCCGGGCGGCCCACTCGAGCGCCGTCGGACCGATCGACGAGACCCAGCTCTTCTACCTCGAGAGCCGCGGCATCTCGCCCGAGGACGCACGCAAGTTCATCGTCCTCGGCTTCCTCGAGCCGGTCGTGGCGCGAGTACCGCTCGTCGAGGCCCAGGATCGGCTACGCGAGCTGCTCGAGGCCAAGTGGGATGCCGGGGCGCTCGCGGCGGCCGGCCCGACCTCTGCCGGCCCGTCCTCGGCCGGCTCGACCTCGGCCAGGCCCGCGGCTTGATGCCTCCACAACGTCGGCTTCGTCCATGAGGCGGATCGACCTCGCAGGCGTCGACGAGGTTGCCGATGGCGAGATGCGGATCATCATCGTCGACGGCACCGACCAGGTCCTGCTCATCAACCAGGGCGGCGACTTCACCGCAACCCAGGGCATCTGCTCGCACGAGTACTTCGAGCTCGACAAGGGCTTCCTGACCGCCGGAACGCTCACCTGCGCACTGCACCTGTCGCGGTTCGACCTGTCGAGCGGCGAGCCGATCGACCCGCCGGCCGAGCTGGCACTCGAGGTCTACCCGGTCGTGATCGAGGACGGCCGAGTCCTGATCGAGGTCCCCGACGGCCCGCTCCCACTCAGCGAAGAGTAGCCGGGCTCCTCGCCGCCGCCGGGGCTCGCGGTCAGCGCGCCAGGATCGTGCCCAGCCCCTCGGCCGCTGCCACGCCCAGGATGGCCTGGCCGAACACGAGGTCAGCGAGGCCGACTCCGAGATGGGTGACGACGACGTGGCCGCCGGCCGGCCTGGCGGTCCCGTGGAGCAGCGCCTCGCCCAGGGTGAGCCCGGGGGCGGGGTAACCGTCGAACTGGCCGGCGGCGCGACTGGCCAGGAACTGCTCGCGCTGGTCGACGATGAACATGGCCGCGTCCCGGGCGACGGCGGCGTTGACATAGGTTGCGTAGTCGACGGCGACGACGAGGGCGTCCCGGCCGAGCCAGTCCTCGGTCAGGGTCTGGCGATCGTCGGCGGGCGCGAACGAGGCCAGGGTCAGGACGACATCGGCGCCCCAGGTCGCGTCGCGGGCGGTCGGGACGACCGCCACCTTGCCGATGCCCGCGACGGATCGAGCCTCCTCGGCCAGACCCATCGCTCGGTCGGCGTGGCGGTCGAACACGCTCATCTCGAGGCCGGGCAGGAGATGGCCGACGACCGCGAGGTGGCTCCGTGCCTGAACGCCCGCGCCGAGCATCGCCACCCGAACGGGGCGATCCCGGACCTCAGGCGCGAACCGGGCGATCGCGACCCCGCTGATCGCGGCGGTCCGCACGGCGGTGATCGGGCCCGCGTCGAGGATGGCGGTCGGAATCCCCGTCCGGGCGTCGTTGAGGATCACGAGGCCGTGGATGGCGGCGAGGCCGCGGGCGCCGTTCGCCGGGAAGCCGGCGATCCATTTCAGCCCGAGGAGGTCGTCGGTCGCGGTCTCGTCGGCGCCGCGCAGATGGGCCGGCATCGCGTGGGCGAACGAGCCGGTCGGCCGGGGATGGACGCCGAGCTTCGGCGGCAGCTCGGCATCGGCGACGAGGGCCGTCATCGTCCGCTCGGCCAGCCGGAGTCGTTCGGCAAGGGGCGGCATGGCCGCGGTCACGTCAGCCGCCGACAGGTAGCGCAGCGGCGGTTCGTCCGGGGCCATCATCGCCCCGGAGTCTAGCGCCGGTACGATGACGACATGGCCACCGACACTGCCCAGAGCCTTGCCAACCTGCGCCTCGAGCGCGACGCGATCCTCCTCTACGACGCGCTGGCCGCGATCGAGAAGGATGCCCATCGGGCGGGCGCGTTCCGCCGGATCGCCGGCAACGAGCGGCGCCATGCCGAGGTCTGGGCGACGAAGCTGCGCGAGGCCGGTGTCGACGTCCCGGCGGCGCCGACCCGGCCCCGGCCGCGGGTCGCGGTGATCGTCCTGCTCGCCCGCGTATTCGGGACGAAGGCGGTGAGCGACCTCGTCACTGCCCTCGAGGGCGACGAGGAGGAGATCTACGAGGGCCAGGATTCCACGCCCGAGGTCGAGGCGATCGCCGCCGATGAGCGCGAACACGCCGAGATCTGGAAGAAGCTCAAGGATCCGGAGTACCAGCCGGAGCGCGACATCGCGGGCCGGGAACGGTGGCACCGATCCGGCCGATCCGGCACGCTCCGGGCGGTCATCTTCGGCGTCAGCGACGGACTGGTCAGCAACCTCGCACTCGTGATGGGCGTGGTCGGTGCGTCCAGTCAGACCTCGACACCCGACCACTTCATCCTGCTCGCCGGGGTCGCGGGCCTGCTCGCCGGTGCGTTCAGCATGGCGGCGGGCGAGTACATCTCGATGCAGAGCCAGCGCGAGCTGTTCGAGCGCCAGATCGCGCTCGAGCGGGCCGAACTGGAGGCGATGCCCGAGGAGGAGGAGGCCGAGATGGCGGCCATCTACCGGGCCAAGGGATTTCGCGAGGACGAGGCCCGGGCGATCGCCCATCGCCTGTTCGAGGACCCGGAGCGGGCGCTCGAGCAGCTGATCCGCGAGGAGCTCGGCCTCGATCCCGACGAGCTCGGCTCGCCGTTCGGAGCGGCGTTCGGGTCGTTCGTGGCCTTCGCGATCGGTGCGTTCGTGCCCGTCCTGCCGTATCTGGTCGGCGGTGGGGCCACCGCGTTCTTCGTCGCGATCGGGCTCAGCGTGGTCGCCCTGTTCGCGGTCGGGGCAGGAGTCAGCCTCCTGACCGGCCGAGGCGTGCTCTTCTCGGGCACCCGACAGGTGCTCATCGGCTCGGTCGCGGCGGTCGTGACGTATATCGTCGGGACCGCGATCGGCGTATCGATCGCCTGAGCCGATGGCAGAGCCTGAGCCGATGGCCGATGTGGCCGGCCGTCTGCGCGCCGAGGGGCTCGCTCCGTCGTCGTGGTCGAACGGGCCGGGCGATCGCTACGAGGCACACGAGCACGGATACGACAAGGTGATCGCGGTCGTGTCGGGCTCGATCTCGTTCGGCCTGCCGGCCGACGGGCGCTCGCTCCAACTCGAGGCCGGAGATCGGCTCGAGCTGCCGGCCGGAACCGCTCACGACGCGCGGGTCGGCCCGATCGGGGTCACGTGTCTCGAGGTGCATATGCCGGCCGGGCGTCTGCCCGTCGTGGCCCGACGTGTGGCGGGAACCTGGTGACGTCGCACCTCGGGTCGTCCACGGCCCCGCACGTCGCCACGGCCGGGCACGTCGCCACGGCCGGGCAGGTCGCCGCGG
>JALYPW010000131.1 GCA_030856145.1 Chloroflexota bacterium
GCCTTGGCGGGCGTGCGGGCAGGCTTGTCGGCCGCGCCCTGGACCGGCGACGACTCGGCGCCGAGGCCGAGGGCCGGCCGCGACTCGGTCGGGACCTCGAGGACGGTGACCGCCCCACCCGCCGCGACGATCTTGTCGGTGGCCGACTTCGTGAATGCGTCGGCGACGACGAAGAGGGCCGTCGAGAGCTCTCCGTTGCCGAGGATCTTGAGCGGCTTCTTGATGTTCCGGACGAGGCCGACCGCGCGCAGGATCTCGGCGTTGATCGTCAGCTGCTCGCCCTTCTTCGGCTTTGTTCCGGCCTCGGCGAAGGCACCGGCCTCGATCCGAGCCGCGATGTCGCCGACGTTGACGACCTCATAGTCGACCTTGAACCGGTTCTTGAAGCCGCGCAGCTTCGGAATCCGCATGTGGAGCGGCGTCTGGCCGCCCTCGAACCAGGGCGGGATCGATCCGCCGGCGCGAGCCTTCTGACCCTTCGTGCCGCGGCCGGCGGTCTTGCCCTTGCCGGCGGCGATGCCTCGGCCGACCCGGGTCCGGGCCGTGTTCGATCCGTCCGGCGGACGGAGATCGTGAAGCTTCATGCCTTCTCCTCGCCGGCGTCCGCCTTCGGCGCCGCGGCGGCGGTCTTCTTGCTCGACCCGCCGACCTCCTCGACCGTCACGAGGAAACGGACCTGGCGGACCATGCCCCGGGTCGCGGGGTTGTCGGGAATCTCGACCGTGTGCCCGATCCGCTTGAGCCCGAGGGCGCGGACCGTCGCCCGGTTGCGGGCGATGTGGCTGATCGTGCTCTTGATCTGGGTGACGCGCAGGCTAGCGGCCATCGCTTCCCTCCATCACGAGGACGGCGGCGGGCTGGCCCGGGATCCGGCTCACGAGCTTCACGCCGCGGCGGGCGCCGAGCTCCTCGGCCGAATGCAGGCTGCGCAGGGCCTCGATCGTGCAGCGGGTCACGTTGACCGGGTTGGTCGAGCCGTGGGTCTTGGCCAGGATGTCGCGGATTCCGGCTGCCTCGACGACGGCCCGGACGGCGCCGCCGGCAATCACGCCGGTGCCCTGCGAGGCCGGCTTGAGCATGACCCGCGAGGCCGAGAAGACCTGGCGGACCTCGTGCGGGATCGTCGTCCCGACCATCGGGATCTTGATCAGGTTCTTCTTCGCGTCCTCGACGCCCTTGCGGATGGCCTCCGGCACCTCGCCGGCCTTGCCCAGCCCGGCCCCGACCGTGCCGGCGCCGTCGCCGACGACGACGATCGCGCTGAAGCTGAAGCGGCGACCGCCCTTGACGACCTTCGCCACCCGGTTGATCTGGACGACACGCTCCTCGAGCGCGAACTTGTTGGGATCGATTCGTGCCACGTCAGCTCCTCGTGATCAGAACTCGAGGCCGGCTTCGCGGGCGGCTTCGGCGAGCGACTTGATCCGCCCGTGATACCGGAACCCGGCTCGATCGAAGACGACGCGCTCGACGCCGGCGGTCTTCGCCCGCTCGGCGACCAAGCGGCCCACGACGGCAGCCTCCTCGGTCTTGGTCGAGGTGGAGCCGCGAAGCTCCTTCTCGGCCGTCGAGGCAGCCGCCAGCGTCCGCCCGGTGGCGTCGTCGATGACCTGCGCGTAGATGTGGATGTTGCTGCGGAAGACCGCGAGACGCGGCCGCGACCCGGTCCCCTCCAGGTGGAGGCGAATCCGTTCGTGGCGCTTGCGTCGGGCGGCGCCGCGGGTGGCGACCTGCGTCATCGTGCTCGTTCCTTCATCAGGTTACTTCTTGCCGCCGATCTTGCCGGCCTTGCCGGCCTTGCGCCGGATCTTCTCGCCCGCGTAGCGAACGCCCTTGCCCTTGTAGGGTTCCGGCTTGCGCATCGAGCGGACCTTGGCAGCGATCTGGCCGACGAGCTCCTTGTCGATGCCGACCACTGCGAGGCGGGTCGGGGACTCGACCTCGAAGCTGATGCCGGTCGGCGGGTCGATGTCGATCTGGTGGCTGTAGCCCAGGTTGAGCTGGAGCTTCTCGCCGACCTTGACCGCACGATAGCCGACGCCGGTGATCTCGAGGCCCTTGCGATAGCCGTCGGTCACGCCGACGACCATGTTGTTGACGAGGGTCCGGGTCAGCCCGTGGAGCTGCTTGTGGGTCTTCTGCTCGGTCGGTCGCTTGACGAGGAGCTTGTCCTCGTCGCGGCTGAGGAGCATGTCGGGGTGGAGCTCACGGGTCAGGGTGCCCTTGGGGCCCTTGACCGTGAGCCGCCGGCCGTCGATCGTCACGTCGACGGTCGAGGGAACGGCGATCGGGAGACGGCCGATACGTGACATGTCTTCCGCCTACCAGACGAACGCGAGGACTTCGCCGCCGAGCTCGGCCTTGCGGGCCTGCGCGCCGGTCATGATCCCCTGGCTCGTGCTGACGATGACGATGCCCAGGCCGCCGAGGACGCGCGGGATGTCGGTCTTGCGGGCGTAGACCCGCAGCCCGGGCTTGCTGATGCGCTTCAGCCCGGACACGACCGGCACCTTGCCGTCGACGTACTTGAGGGTGATGTGAAGGACGAGGGACGGACCGTCCTGCTCCTCGCGAACGTCGGCGATGAAGCCCTCGTCCTTGAGGATCCGGGCGATCTCGCGCTTCGTCCGCGACGCCGGAACGACGACCTCGGTGTGGCGCGCCCGGGAGGCGTTCCGCACGCGGGTCAGCATGTCGGCGATCGGATCGGAGATGTTCATCTGGGTTCCTACCAGCTCGACTTCGTGACGCCGGGCAGCTCGCCCAGCAGGGCGCGCTCCCGGAAGCAGATGCGGCACAGGGCGAACCGGCGCATGTAGGCGCGCGAGCGCCCGCACACGAAACAGCGGCTGTAGCCGCGAACCTTGAATTTCGGCTCGCGCTTCGCCTTGGCGATCAACGACTTCTTGGCCATGGTCTCCTCCCCCAGCGCTACGAGGCGAAGGGCATGCCGAGGAGCTCAAGAAGTTTCTTGCTCTCCTCGTCGGTCTTCGCCGTCGTCACGATGCTGATCTCCAGCCCGCGGAGACGGTCGACCTTGTCATATTCGATCTCGGGAAACGCGAGCTGTTCGCGCAGTCCGAGGCTGTAGTTGCCGCGCCCGTCGAAGGACTTGCCGGGCACGCCGCGGAAGTCGCGGATGCGGGGCAGGGCCAACGTGGTGAGCCGGTCGAGGAAGTCCCACATCCGGTCGCCGCGCAGCGTCACCTTGGCCCCGATCGTGTTGCCTTCGCGCAGTCGGAACTGGGCGATCGATCGCTTGGCCTTGGTGACGATCGGCTTCTGGCCGGTGATCTTCGTCAGATCGCCGACGGCCGCGTCAAGTGCCTTGGCGTTGGTCAGAGCCTCGCCCAGGCCGATGTTGACGACGATCTTGGCGACCTTCGGCACCTGCATGGGATTGCCGTACTCGAACTGCTTCTGGAGGCCCGGCACGACCTCGGCCGTGTAGCGCTCCTGGAGGCGGGTCGTCATGACTGGGCCTCCATCTGCTCGCCGCAGTGGCGACAGATCCGGACGCGCCGGCCGTTGTCGAGGGTCCGATGGGCGATCCGGGTCGGCTTGTCGCAGTGGTTGCAGACGACCATGACCTTGGCCATCGACAGCGGCTGGGCCAGGTCGATGATCCCGCCCTGGGTCACCTTGGGGGTCCGGTCCGTCGTGCTCGAGCTCTGGCGCGGCTTCGTGTGGCGCTTGGCGATGTTCACGCCCTCGACGACGACCGCGGTCGTGACGAGGGGCGACATCTTCGCCAGGCGACTGCCGTACTTGGTCCGGGTCTTCTTCAGGCCCTGCGGGTCGCGCACGATCCGCTCGACCGTGCCGCGCTTGCCGGCGTCCTTGCCGGTCAGCACGACGACCGTGTCGCCCCGGCGGATCTCGGCGACCTTGGTGACCCGGCGCTGGGGCTGGCTGGCGGCCATCACAGCACCTCCGGGGCGAGGGAGACGATCTTCATGTAGTTGCGGTCGCGCAGCTCGCGGGCCACCGGGCCGAAGATCCGGGTGCCGCGCGGGTTGCCCTGGTTGTTGATCAGGACTGCCGCGTTCTCGTCGAACCGGATGTAGCTGCCATCGGGCCGGCCATATTCCTTGGCCGTCCGGACGATGACCGCCCGGACCACGTCGCCCTTCTTGACGGCGGCGTTCGGGATGGCCTGCTTGACGCTGGCGATGATCACGTCACCGACGCCGGCCGTGGTCTTGAGCGAGCGGCCCATGACCCGGATGCACTGGATCGAGCGGGCGCCCGTGTTGTCGGCGACGCGGAGACGGGACTGGGGCTGGATCACGCCGAGGTCTCCGTGGCGCTCGGCGCCTCGGCGGCGGTCGAGGCGGCGTCGTCCGCCTGGTCGGTCGTCGTGCGGCCCGGATGGGCGGCACTGTGGATCGCCTCGGAGGTCTCGTCCTCGTCGGCGACGATATCGGACGGGTTGCCGTGCTCGCCGGCCCGCTGGATGACCTTGATCAGCTTCCAGCGCTTCGTGGCCGACAGCGGCCGCGACTCCTCGATGAGGACGGTGTCGCCGGTGTGGGCGTCGTTGAGCTCGTCATGGGCCTTGAACTTGGTCGTCAGCCGGATCACGCGCTTGTAGAGAGGGTGGCGCGCCAGGCGCTCGACGGACACGACGATCGTCTTGTCCATCTTGTCGCTGATGACGCGGCCGACCTTCGTCTTCCGCTTGTTCTGCACCTGGGGGGTTGCTCCTGTCATCGCGTGATCTCCCTCACGCCGTCTGGCCGAGCTTGCGCTCGCGCTGGACGGTCAGGATCCGCGCGATCGTTGGCCGCGTCTGCGGGATCGTGCTGTAGTCCTTGAGCTGGCGGGTCGAGAGCGCGAAGCGGGCCTGCCAGAGGTCCTGCTTCGCCTCCTTCAAGGCGTTGTCGAGCTCGGTGTCGGAGAGCTCGCGGACCTTCACGATGTCCATCAGCCTGCCTCCGTCACGTTGTCGCGGGTGACGACCCGGGTCTTGACCGGGAGCTTGTGGCTGGCGAGGCGCATCGCCTCGACCGCCGACTCATGATCCACCCCGGCCATCTCGAACAGGATCCGGCCGGGACGGACGACGGCGACCCAGTGATCGGGTGCGCCCTTGCCGGAGCCCATCCGGGTCTCGGCCGGCTTCTTGGTCGCCGGCTTGTCCGGGAAGATCCGGATCCAGATCTTGCCGCCGCGCTTGACCGAACGGGTCATCGCCCGCCGGGCCGCCTCGATCTGGCGGCTCGTGATCCATGCCGGCTCCTGGGTCGCCAGGCCGTACTCGCCGAAGGCGACGGTGTGGCCGCCCTTGGCCATCCCGGACATCCGGCCGCGCATCACCTTGCGGTGCTTGACGCGTTTCGGCATCAACATGGTCAGACCTGCCCGACGCCGGCCGCGGCCGGGCTGAGCTCACGCGGCGCCTGGCGCTCGGGAGCGAAGTCGCCACGGTAGATCCAGACCTTGACCCCGATCCGACCGTACGTCGTGTGGGCGTGGATCTGGCCGTAGCTGATATCGGCCCGAAGCGTGCCGAGCGGGATCCGACCTTCGCGGTCCCACTCGCGGCGACCCATCTCCGAACCGCCGAGGCGGCCGGCGACGGCGATCCGGACGCCCTTGGCGCCGGCCTTCATCGACCGTTGGATCGCCTGCTTCATCGCCTTCTTGAAGGCGATGCGGCGGCTCAGCTGGCCGGCGATGTTCATCGCGACCAAATGGGCGTCGAGCTCCGGCTGGCGGATCTCCTTGATCTCCAGCTTGACCCGACCCTTGGTCAGGCCGCCGATCTGCTGGCGCAGGATCTCGACGTTGGCCCCGCCCTTGCCGATGACGATCCCGGGCTTGGCCGTGTGGATCGTGACCGTCAGGTGATTGATGCCGCGCTCGATCTCGACGCCCGACACGCTCGCGTTGGCGAGGCGCCGCTCGACGAGCTGGCGGATCCCGATGTCCTCCTTGAGGAGGGATGTGTATTCCTTGTCCGCGTACCACTTCGCGGTCCAGGTGCGCGAGACACCGAGACGGAAGCCGTACGGATGGACTTTCCTGCCCATGTTCAGGCCTCCCGGTCCGCGACGACGATCGTGATATGAGTCATGGGCTTGTGGATCGGGAACGCCCGACCCTGGGCCCGTGGCCGCCAGCGCTTGATCGTCGGACCCTCATTGGCCTGGGCATCGGCGACGATCAAGTCCTCGGCGGACAGGTTGTGGTTGTTCTCGGCATTGGCCGTGGCGCTCTTGAGCACCCGGAGCACGTCGTGAGCGGCGTGCTGGGGCATGAACTTGAGCAGGGCCGCGGCCTCTTCGACCGGCCGGCCCTTGATCGCCGCGACGACGAGGTTGGCCTTCCGGGTCGAGCCGCGGAGGTACTTGGCAGTGGCGGAAACGCGCACGGTCCTCGGCTCCTACTTCAGCGACGTCGACCGCTCGGTGTGCTTGCCGTGCCCGCGGTAGGTGCGGGTGTGGGCGAACTCGCCGAGGCGGTGGCCGACCATGTTCTCGGTCACGTAGACCGGGACGTGCTTCTTGCCGTTGTGGACGGCGATCGTGTGTCCGATGAAGGTCGGGAAGATCACCGACGCGCGAGACCAGGTCTTGACGACCTTCTTCTCGTTGCGCCGGTTCATCTCCTCGACTCGCCCCTGGAGGCGGAGCTCGATGAACGGGCCCTTCTTGACGGAACGGGACATCTGCTACCTCCTCCCTTACTTGCGATGACGCGATCGGACGATCAGGCGTCCGGTCGTCTTGGCCCGCCGGGTGCGGTAGCCCATGGCGGGCTTGCCCCACGGCGTCTTTGGCGGCATGCCCGTCGGCGACTTGCCCTCGCCCCCACCATGCGGATGGTCGCGCGGGTTCATCACGACGCCCCGGACTTCGGGCCGCTGGCCCATGTGGCGGGCCCGGCCGGCCTTGCCGAGGTTCTGGTTCTCGTGGTCGAGGTTGCTGACCTGACCGATCGTGGCCATGCACCGGAGCGGGATGCGACGCATCTCGCCCGACGGCATCCGGACCGTCGCGTAATCGCCTTCCTTGGCGAGGAGCTGGGCCGACGTGCCGGCCGACCGGACGACCTGGCCGCCCTTGCCGGGGACGAGCTCGATGTTATGGATCGTCGTGCCGAGCGGGATGTTGGCGAGAGGCAGGGCGTTGCCGGTACGAGCCTCGGCCTCCGGTCCCGAGACGATGACGTCGCCGACCTTCAGCCCATGCGGCAGGAGCATGTAGCGCTTCTCGCCGTCGCGGTAGAACAGCAGCCCGATCCGGGCCGAGCGGTTCGGGTCGTACTCGATCGTGGCCAGGCGAGCCGGCACGCCGAGCTTGTCGCGCTTGAAGTCGATCCGGCGGTAGTGCTGCTTCTCGCCGCCGCCGCGATGGCGAACGGTGAGCCGGCCGGCGTTGTTCCGACCGGAGCCGCGGATCTGCTTCTCGAGCAGCGGCTTGTACGGCTGGTCGGTCGTGATCTCCTCGAACGTCGAGCGGGTCATCTGCCGGAGACCCGGCGAGGTGGCCTTGTAGGAACGAAGCGGCATCGTCAGACCCCCTCGAAGAATTCGATCTTCTGGCCGGGGGCCAGGGTGACGATCGCCTTGCGCCAGGGAGTGGTCCAGCCCTTGATCCGGCCGCGCTTGGTGCCGCGGCTCTTCTCCTTGGCCTGGGTCGTGAGCACGTTGACGCTCACGACGGTGACCTTCTCCTTGGCGTAGAGCTCCTCGATCGCCTGCTTGATCTGGATCTTGTTCGCGTCACGATGGACGGCGAAGGTGTACTTGTTGCCGAGCTTGGCGTTGCGGTCGCTGAGCGTCGAGACGTCGATCGACTTCTCGCTGATCACGGGCCGAACGATGATGTCGGCGGCGGTCAGGGCGGTCATGCGTAGACCTCCTCCATCCGGGCGAGGGCCGGCTCGACGATCAGGACGAGGTCGGCCTTGAGCAGGTCGACGACGTTCAGCGAGTCAGCCAGGATGACCTCGACGGTCGGCAGGTTGCGGGCGGACAGCTCGAGCCGCTCGTCACGGCCGGGGGCGACGACGAGGACCCGGCCGCGGGCTTCGAGGGCACCGAGGATTCCGGCCAGATCGCGCGTCTTGATCGACTCGAGGGCGAAGGTGTCGATCACCTTGATCGCCTCGTCGCCGAGCTTCGCGGTCAGGGCACCGCGCAGCGCGAGGCGCTTCATCTTGCGCGGCAGGCGCTGCTCGTAGCTCCGGGGATGCGGCCCGAACACGGCCCCGCCGCCGCGGTAGTGCGGCGCGGTCCGGGTGCCCTGGCGGGCGCGGCCGGTACCTTTCTGCTTGTACGGCTTCTTGCCGCCACCGCGGACCTCGCCGCGGGTCTTCGTATCGGCGGTGCCGGTCCGGCGGCCGGCCAGCTGGGCCGTCACGACCTGGTGGAGGACGGCCGCGTTGATCGGCGCGGCGAACAGGGCGTCGATCAGTTCGACGCTGCCGACGTCCTTGCCGGTCCGATCGTAGAGGGTGGTCTGCGGCATTCGTCAGGCCTTCTTCACGAGGATGAGCGAGCCGCGCGGCCCCGGCAGCGACCCCTTCACGAGGAGGAGGTTGCGATCGGTGTCGGCGCGGACGACCCGGAGCTTCTTGACGGTCACCCGCTCGTCGCCCATGTGGCCGGCCATCTTCATGCCCTTGTAGACCCGACCCGGCGTCGTGCCGGGCCCGATCGAGCCGGGCGCTCGATGATGGTCCGAGCCGTGGGTCTGGGGCCCGCGGTGGAAGTTGTGGCGCTTGATGTGGCCGGCGAAGCCCTTGCCCTTGGAGACGCCGGTGACGTCGACCAGGTCACCCTCGTTGAAGAGGTCGCCGAGGGCGATCGCCTGGCCGAGCTCGTAGCCGTCCACGCTCTCGACCCGGAACTCGCGGATCGAGCCGAGGGACTGGGCGTCCCTGGGCAGGTCCTTGAGCTGGCCGGCCTCGGGCTTCGTCAGCTTCTTCACGGGGTGGGCGCCGAGCTGGACGGCCGTGTAGCCGTCACGCTCGTCGGTCCGGAGGCGGGGCACCGTATTCGGTTCGATGGCCAGAACGCTGACGGCCACCATCGTGCCGTCGCCCTGGAACACCTGGGTCACGCCGACCTTTCGGCCGATCAATCCGATACTCATCGTCGCCAACCTCGGGCCGATGGCGTCGCGGAGCTCCGCCTCGGACCTCGGTGAGCATGTGCCCACCCATCGCTGAGGGTTCTCGTTCGCGTGCTCGTCGCCGCCTTGGCCTGGACCGGCTGGACGACGCTGAAGGTCAGCATTGTCTTCATCACATCTTGATTTCGATGTCGACGCCCGCGGCAAGCGAGAGTCGCATCAGGGCGTCGACCGTCTTCGAGCTCGGATCCAGGATGTCGACGAGCCGCTTGTGGGTGCGGATCTCGAACTGCTCCCGGGAGTCCTTGTCGATGAACGGCGAACGCAGGACGGTGAACTTCTCGATCCGGGTCGGCAGCGGGACCGGTCCGACGACGTCGGCGCCGGTGCGCTGCGCGGTCTCGACGATCTGGGCCGCCGACAGGTCGAGCAGGCGGTGGTCGTAGGCCTTGAGGCGGATCCGGATGCGCTGCTTCGCCATGATCGCTTCCTTACTCGACGATCGTGACGATCGCGCCGGCGCCGACGGTCCGGCCGCCCTCGCGGATCGCGAAGCGCTGGCCGATCTCGAGGGCGATCGGGGTGATCAGCTCGACGCTCATCTCGACGTTGTCGCCGG
>JALYPW010000134.1 GCA_030856145.1 Chloroflexota bacterium
CGCCAGTGGCGCACCCGGCTCGCGGCTCGGGGCGGCGTGAGCTGTCACGAACCGCTCCGCTCAGGCTCGGGTGGGGCGGCCTACTTGACGTCGGCGCCGACGACGGTGTCCCACTGCTTGGTGATCAGCTCGGTCGCCTTGTTGAGCTGGTCGAGGGACGGGAAGACCGCGCCGGCGGTGTCGGGGAGCTTGGCCAGGATGTCGGCCGGGATCGCGCTCCGAGCGGCCATGTCCTCGAACCGGATCGGGTTGCAGTAGCCCTTCAGCCAGAGGTTCTGGCCCTCGTCGCTGTAGAGGTACTCCATCCACAGCTTGGCTGCGCTGGGATGCGGGGCGAAGGCGCTGATCGCCTGGACGTAGACGCCGCCGAACCGGCCGGTCTTCGGGACGACGACGTCGATCTCGGTGTTGCCGGCGGCCTCGTCGCGATGGGCGAGGGCGTTGTAGGTCCAGCGGATCGTGATCGGGGTCGCGCCCTGGTCGATCGTGCCCGGCTTGGCGATCGTCGGGACGAAGTTGCCGGCGTCATTGAGCTTCTTGAAGAAGTCGAGGCCGGGCTGGGCGTTGTCGAGGCTGCCGCCATTGGCGAGGCTCGACGCGTAGACGGTCTGGATGGCCTGGTTGCTGACGCGCGGGTCGCCGGCCAGGGCGATCTGGTTCTTGTGGGACGGGTCGAGGAGGTCCGCCCAGTCCTGGGGGACGTTCTTCACGATGGCCTTGTTGACCTCGAACGCGAGGACGCCGTAGTAGTCGCCGTACCAGTAGCCCTCGGCATCCTTGGCGTCGTCGGGGATCGAGTCCCAGGTCGAGACCTTGTACGGCTGGATGAGCCCGTCCTTCTTGGCCGACGGACCGAACGACAGACCGACATCGATGACGTCGGGCGCCTGCGGGCCCTTGTTGTCCTTGTTGGCCTTGATCGCCTCGATCTCGTCGCCGGAGCCGGCGTCGGGATTGAGCTCGTTGACCTCGAGGCCGTACTTGGCCTTGAAGCCCTCGATGACCTCGCCGTAGTTGCACCAGGAGTGGGGCAAGGCGATCGTGGTGAGGGTGCCTTCCGCCTTGGCTGCGGTGACGAGGTCGGCCATCGCGTCGGCGGACGCGGCGGGGGCGGATGCGCCGGTCGAGGCGGCCGGCGCGGAGGCGCCGCTCGAGCTGCCCGGTGCGGTGCTGGCGCCGCTGGTGCAGGCCGACGCGACGATCGCGATCACCGCGAACGGGGCGACGACGCGGAACAAGGCGTGCTTCGTGGTCAAGGTTCGATCTCCTCTGGTCGATGGTGACGGTATGCGGGGCAGGCGCCGCGACTCGCGGACACCGGCGCGATCAGGTCTCCTCCTGTGGCGATCGCGCGAGTCATGACGGCGGCCCTGCGCGAACGCGCTCGGGACGGGCCGATGCCAGTCGCGCGCATTTCACTGCCCGGCGGCACTCTGCGTCAAGAGTGTGAACGATCCATTACCCGGGTGTTGCCGAATCCTGCGGCCGTCGCGCAGGAACGCCGATGACTGCGTCGGAGCCTGCGCTCCTCGCTCGCAGCCACCCGGCCTGCTTGATCCGAGGCTCGGCTTCGCCCTGCCCTCTGTCGTCCCTGTGCGACGACACGGTCGGCCGTGGCGATGGAATCGCCTCGACCGAGGGCCGGCTCCTGTCGCACCTTGTTGCGTGGTTTCATGCCAGAAGTCCCGCCTCAGAACCTTCGGCGCGGTCTCTGGCATCAACGCGTCCGGGAGACCCCGGGCGCGAGCGTGACTCGAGCCGTATCCGTCTCGAATCGGAGCTGGAGGACCCAGATTCCGGTCGTGTTGTCCGCCGAAGGTCACACCAGCGGACATGTGGCATGAAAGTCGGCGAGGTTGGCAGCCGCCCCACACGACGAGGTTTGGGTCCACGTCGGGTCACATTCCATCGCCGGGCCACTCCGGGTCAGCTGCGGAGGCGGGTCATGCCGAGGTCGAACAGGGGGTCGCTGGCGACGGTTGCGGGCAGGCGCTCACCGAACGACTCGATCTCGACCGCGGTCCCGATGTCTGCCGCCTCGGCCGGCAGCCAGCCGTAGGCGATCGAGCGTCCGACGCTGAAGCCGAACGCCGCGCTCGTCACGTAGCCGACGGCCTCGCCGCCGACCTGGATCGGCTCCTTGCCATCACGACGTCCTCGGCCCGATCCAGGCTCGCTCAGCCGATCAGGGCATCCACGTCTGCCACGTCGCGGCATTGGCGTCGATCCAGACCTTGGCCGCGTCGAGCTCCTTCATGTTCTTGTTCGTGATCGCATCGGCGACCGAGTTCTGGTCGGCGTTGCTCCACTGGAAGTTCTTGATGAACGTCCCGGCGTCGCCGGCGGCATCGAGCCACTTGGTCCGGACGATCTTGTTCAGGGTGTAGGCCGGGTAGTCGCAGGCGACCTTCTTGAGGTCCGCGTCGCAGCCCTCGGTCCAGGCCGGCAGCTTGACCTGGACGAGCTCGATCTCGTTCAGGAGCCACTGCGGGTCGTAGAAGTAGCCGATCAGCGGGGTCTGGTTCTTGGCCGCCTGCTGGAAGGCCGTGATCGAGGCCGCCTCACTGCCCGAGAAGATGACCTTGTAGTCGAGCTTGAGGTTCGCGATCAGGGCCTCGTCGTACTGGACGAACGCGGGGCTCGCGCCGAGGAACTGGCCCTTGTCGCCGGACTCGGAGGTCTTGAAGAGCGAGGCGTACTTGTTGAGGTTGTTCCAGTCGGTGATGTCCGGGTACTTGTCGACCATCCACTTCGGGACGTACCAGCCGATGATCCCCTTGACGCCCATCGCGCCCGCGTCGACCGCGAGCTTCGTCTCCTGGATGTACTTCTTCTCGAGCTCGGGATGGCCCCAGTTCTCGAGGATGACGTCAACGTCGCCCGTCTCGAAGCCCTGCCAGGCGACCTCCTCGGCCAGGGTGCTGTTCTCGACCTTCCAGCCCATCTGCTGGAGCAGGCACTGGGCGACCGCGACGTTGGCGGCGGCTCCGACCCACTCGTTGACCATCATCTTGACGTCGCCCTTGTCGCCGGCGCCCTCGCAGGTCGCGGCGGCTACCGCGCTCGGGCTCGCGCCCGGCGCGACGCTGGCGGGTGTCCCGCTGGCGCCCGTGGCCGTGCTCGATGCCGGGC
>JALYPW010000146.1 GCA_030856145.1 Chloroflexota bacterium
GGGATCGACGATGACGATGCGGTTCGGGGCCCAGCTCTGGTCCCAGCACACCTCCTGGCCCGAGTTCCGCGATGCCGCCCTCGCCGCCGAGGCGGCCGGCTGGGACTCGGTCTGGACGTGGGATCACCTGCTCGCGATCTTCGGGCCGTGGGAGCAGCCGATCCTCGAGGGCTGGACGACGCTGTCGGCCGTTGCCGCCGTCACGGAGCGGGTCCGGCTCGGGCTGATGGTCGGCGCGAACACGTTCCGCAACCCGGGCCTGACCGCGAAGCTGGCGACGACTCTCGACCACATCTCGGGCGGGCGGGCCGTCCTCGGCATCGGCGGGGCGTGGTTCGAGTGAGAACACGACGCGTTCGGCTTCGATGACACGTGGGGCTCGGGCTTCGGCGAGCGCCTCGACCGACTCGATGAGTCGGTGATGCTCCTGCGCCGCCTGCTCGATGGCGAGCGATTCAGCCACGAGGGCCGGTTCTACACGTTCCGCGACGCCCTCTGCGAGCCGCGCCCCGTCCAGGCGCACCTGCCGATCCTCGTCGGCGGATCCGGCCCGAAGAAGACGCTCCGCACGGTCGCCGAACGAGCCGACGCCTGGAACACCGCGGGCGAGCTCGAGGAGGTCACGGCCAAGCTCGCGATCCTCGACGAGCATTGCGCCGCGGTCGGCAGGGATCGTGCGGAGATCGAGCTCACGATCAGCTTCCCGATCGTCATCCGGGACTCGGTCGAAGCCGCACGGGCCGCCGCCTCGGAGCGGTTCGCGGTCAACGGCGTCGAGAACGCGGGCGCGGGACCGCACCTCGCCGGGCCGCCGGACGAGGTCGCCGCGGCGATCGCGCCGTTCCATGACCTCGGCTTCTCGACCGTGATCGTCCGCCTGCCGGCCCCGTTCGACCGCGAGACGATCGAGCGGATGGGCGAGGTCGCCGCCCTCCTCGATGGTTGAGGCCGGCGGCCGAGGCCGGCGGGTTGTCGAGCTCGCCGGGGGCGTCGGCGGCGCGAAGCTCGCAGAGGGCCTCCAGGCGGTCGTCGGGGCTGGGCTGACCGTGATCGTCAACACCGCAGACGACACGGAGCGCCACGGCCTGCTGGTCTGCCCCGACCACGACACGGTCCTCTACACGCTTGCCGGCCTCGAGAACCCGGAGCTCGGCTGGGGCTTGGCCGGCGACAGCTGGACCACCATGGGGGCCATGGAGCGCTACGGGGAGGAGGCGTGGTTCCGGCTCGGCGACCTGGACCTCGCGACCCACATCGTCCGAACCAATCGGCTCCGCGGTGGCGGCCGCCTGACCGACGTCCTCCTCAGCCTCCAGGGCTCGCTCGGGATCGCGGCGACGATCCTGCCGATGACCGACGAGCCGGTCCGGACCCGCATCCGGACCGATGCCGGCTGGCTCGAGTTCCAGGACTACTTTGTCAGGCTGCGCCAGGCCCCCGACGTGCACGAGGTCGCCTTCGACGGGATCGCCGGCGCACGCCCGACCGCCGAGGTCGCGGCAGCCATCGAGGCGGCTGAGGTGATCGTGATCGCGCCGTCGAACCCGATCGTGTCGGTCGGGCCGATCCTTGCCGTGCCGGGGATGACCGAGCTGCTGTCGGCCGCGCGCGGACGGGGGACGCCGATCGTGGCGGTCAGCGGGATCATCGGCGGCAAGGCGCTCAAGGGCCCGGCCGATCGCATGCTCGCCTCGCTCGGCCACGAGCCGACGGCGCTCGGCGTCGCTCGCGGCTACACCGGCCTGATCGACGCGTTCGTGCTCGACACCGCCGACGCCGGCCTCGCGCCCGCAGTCGAGTCGCTCGGCATCCGGGCGCTGGTGACGGACTCGATCATGACCGACGACGCGTCGCGCGAACGGCTCGCCCGGGAGGTCCTCGCCGCGGCTCGCTGAGGCCGTCCGTCAGCGCTGAGGCCGCCCGTCAGCCGGGCCGGCAGTCCTCGCCCGCGCCGCGTGCAGCCGTCCGGAGGGCCCCGCGGGCGGCATCCAGCATGTCGATCGGGGCGAACACGACCGTTTCGACCTCCGCTCGGACGTTGGCCCGGATCCGGTCGGCAAGACCGCCGGCCCAGCGTCGGCCGAGCCAGCCAGCGTGGGCCCCGAGGAGCCGGGCGAGCAGGTAGCCCACGACGACCGAGACAACGATCGCGACGAACGGCACCGGTACCTGGCCGATCACCGGGAGCACGACGCTGTCGGCCGGGAACTTGATCAGTGCCCACAGGAGCACCCAGATCGCGGACAGGACGAGCGCACCGGTCGCGACCGTCTGGGCAACCCCGATCACGGTCCACCACGCGCTCGTCGGCGGCTCGCCTGGATCGGCCGCGATGGCCCGGTCCACCGCCGTCCCGAGGCCGCGCTCGAGCTGGGCGACGCTCGTCGAC
>JALYPW010000156.1 GCA_030856145.1 Chloroflexota bacterium
GCCCTGGAGCCCGGTGGCCAAGGCCAGCTCGGCCTGCTCGGCGGTCGACCGGGTGTCCTGCCAGATGATCGCGGGGTGCGTCGCCCGGCCCGCCGCGTCCGTCGCGACGAGGGTCGGTCCGTGACCGTCGATCCCGATCGCGACAACGTCGCCGACGTCGAGCCGGACCAGCTCCCGGATCGCGAGGCCGATCGCGCCCCACCACGCGTCGGGGTCCTGCTCCGCCAAGCCGGTCGCGGGGTCGGCGTCGGTGGCGTAGCCCGCCCTGGCCAGCCCGAGGAGCCGCCCGTCGAGGCCGACGAGGCCGATCTTCACCTCGGTCGTCCCGAGGTCGATCGCGAGCACGGCCGCCTCGCGACTCATGTCGGCCCGCCGTCGAGAGCGAGGACGGCCTCGGCCGTCGGCTGGTCGGTGACCAGCGTCGAGATCAGCCCGCCGCGTAGCGCGCCGAGGATCGGCCGGACCTTGGCCGGCCCGCCGGCCACGCCGATCCGGACGGGGACCCGCGGCAACTCGCGGGCGTCGAATGCGATCGTTCGATCGCGGAGCGCAGCACAGACCAGGCGGCCGTTGATGTCGAACGGGCTGACGAGGACCTCGCCGACCGCCCCCGACCGGTCCAGCTCGCCCGCGACGTCGTCACCGAGCGCGGCGGCGCTCCAGACCGGCCCACCGATCCCGAACGCCGCGACCTCCAGCCGATCCCACAGGTCGAGGATCCGGCGCACGCCGGCATGGGCGCAGAGCGCGATCTTCGTCGCCGGGTCGTCGACGAGGCCCGGGGCGAGCAGGCCGAGCGGCAGCCCGCCGATCCCGTCGGCCACGCGCCGGAACGGCTCACGGGCGGGGCCGCCGAACCAGTACCCGCCGGCCAGCGGGACGACGATTGCGCCGGTCTCATGGAGCGACTCGTCGGCGGCAATCGCATCGGCCACGGCCGAGATGGACGCGCCGTCGCCGACCCCCACGACGGCCCCATCGCGGATCGCGGCTCTCACGACGTCAGCCGCGAGCCGACCAATCATCCGGCGGCTGATCTCCTCCGGCCCGACGAGCCGCGGCGCGATGTGGACCGCCGCCAGACCGAAGCGCCGTCGGAGCTCGTCGCCGGCCGACGACTCGGCGGACGCCTGATCGACGATCCGGATCTCGACGATGCCCTCGGCCCGGGCGCGCTTCAGGAGACGCGAGACCTGCGGCCGGGTGACGCCGAGGAGCTCGGCGACGCGCGACTGGGTCTCGCCGAGCTCGTAGTAGAGACGGCTCGCCTGGATGAGCTGCTGGACGTCGGACATGGGCTCCCGCTTGTGCGGACAACCGACACGCACATCTGCACGACACAGATGTGCAGGGGATCATCCACCGCCAGCCTTCGGCCGTCAACTGCGCCGACCGGGAATCAGAACGACCCGGGCGTTACCCGGGTCGTTCGAGTCGCCAAGGCGAAGGTCAAATGAGCTTTGGCCCCTTCCTGTGGTGGTCGTGCTTGTACCCCTGGTGCGGCGTCCCGATGAACGGGAAGGAGCTCAGGAAGGTCATGTCATTGGCATCGACGCCGTCGCCAATGAACTTGTTCGGGCTGCGGTCAGGCACGCCGAGGACCAATTCGAGAGCATCGCCGTAGCCCTCGAGGATGGCGCGGACCTCGATGTCAGTCACGTCGTCGAGGAGGCGACGGCCGTTCGGGAACCCGCAGAGGTCACCGTCGATCGCCCCGAGCCGACTCGGCGTTCCGCCGGTGTTGTCCCCGAATTTACAGGCTCCGGCCGCGTTCGGCTTGAGGCCGGTGTTGACCCGGAGCATGTCGGCCTGGGTCGGACCGGTGTAGGTGAACTGGAGGCCGCCCGGCACGGTCGCCGAGTCCGGGATATCGATCCCCGTCAGGAGGATTGCGACGAGGTCGCCGCGATTGGTCGTGTTCGGGGTCTCGAGGGCGTCGTACAGGACGTTGGCCACTGCGGTCAGCTCAGGCGCCTCGTAGTACTGGGCGAACTCGGAATCGCCGGCCGGCGCCTGGCTGTTCCAGTAGTCCTTCTTCACTCGGGGAATGATCACCTCGTTGATGAGCGGGTTGCCGAGGCGCGAGACCTGGACCCACGGACCGCTGAAGCTCATCGTCCCGTCGACGGGATTGAGGACCCGGTTCTGCTGGCGGCTGGCGGTTGCCCAGACGCCTAGGACGGCATCGGGATCGTTCGCGTCGGTCGGCTGCTGGCCGTCCTTGGTCAGTTGGTCGAGCGGGACGTCGATCGCGATCGAGTTCGTGTTGAACCCGCCGACGCCGTCGACGCCGCGATCAGCCTTCAGGGGAATCGCGTGGAGCTCATTGAACGGGCGCAGGCCGGCCAGGTCGAAAATCGAGCCGAGGTCGACGAAGAACGCGTCGTCGCGCTGGCCGGCGAAGACCTTGGTCCCGTTGCCGAGGGTGCTCACAGCCTGCGCGGCGGTCGCCTCGTATCTCGGCGTTGAACGGGGTCCAATGTTGACCGGAGGGGTCCGCAGCCCGCTCCCGATGGACACGCCGTTGCGTTCGACGCTGTAGGTCTGCTTGACGAGCAGGTTGCCGTCGTTAAGGGTCGTGATAGGCCCGTCGTTGTAGAGGAACGTCGGGATCCCGGCGAAGTTGTTCGTCGTCGTCTGGGTCTCGAATGCGAAGGCGTAGTTGACGTCGGCCGCGCCGTCGCCGTCGTTGTCGACCTTGATCTCGTAGCGCACGGTCGGGTCGAACGGGAAGAAGTTCGGGCCGCCGGCCGGCTCCTGGAGCGGGACGTAGTTGGCGATGATCGTCAACTTCGTCGGATCGCTCGGGTTGAGGAAGGCGTAGAGGTCGGTGTTGTCGGCCGACGGGTCGTTGGCGATGAGGGGCGCCTCGCGGTGGCTCGACGCCATCACCCCGCCGAGGGATGTGGTCGCGATGATCAGGGCGCCGCTCAGGGCGACGACCTTGGACCGTTTGGACACGGGTGGCATCTCCGGTGCTGCTGGGGCAGGACCACCAATCCCCTGGTCCTGGACGGGCACTGCAGCTCCGGTGCGTCGCGACTCTTCACCGGAGGTGCTGTCTCCTGTTGTTCGCGCGCTCCGGACCCTTGGATGACCGATCGTCCTGGCATGGCGTCGCGACGCAATCCGAATGCCTGCTTTGGTATAATTTCGGGGCGGGGAGGGTTCCGCAGCAGGGGCAAGGTGATCGAATGGACGTCTCCACGAGTTCGCGTCGGGCGCTCGTCTTGCACGATCATGCGTTGAGCGTGGATCTCATCGAGCTGACGCTCAATCACGGGCTGTTCGTGGTCCGCGGCGCCGCGACGCTGGCCGAGGCAACGGCCATCGCATCGGACTTCCGGCCCCATCTCGCGATCGTCGACATGGACCATGCCGACAGCACGTCCCTGCTGTCCCAGCTCGGCGCCTCGAGCTCCCTGACCGGGAGCATGACGCCCGTCCTTGGCCTCACCCGCCGGGGCGACCTCAAGACCAAGCTCCGGGCGTTCGATCTCGGCGTGGACGACATCCTGACCGTGCCGTTCTCGCCCGAGGAGCTGCTCGCCCGATCCATCGTCGTCAGCCGACGCTCGTCCGGCACCGATCAGCCGATCGTGCCCACGATCACGGTCGGCGAAATGGAGATCGACATCATCAACCGCGAGGTCCGGACCGGCAACTCGGTGATCCACCTGAGCGGCATCGAGCAGAGCCTGCTGTACCTCCTCGCCAGCCGCGGCGGGCGGGTCGTGACCCGCGAGCAGATCCTCGATTCGGTCTGGGGAACGGACTTCGTGGCCGAGAGCAACGTCGTCGACCGTCACATCCGGGCGCTCCGGGTCAAGCTCCAGAACGACTACCGCCGGCCGCGTTTCATCGCGACGGTCCCGGGTCATGGCTATCGGTTCATCCCGACCTTCTCGAACGCTGGCTGGGCCGACGGTGACGCAACACCGGAGGCGCGATCTTCCTGACCCTGGCGACGAGCGGGAGAGGGGCAGCGGATCAGGGCAGGGCGTCGAGCAGCCGCCGGATCTCCGCTACGCCCGTCGCCGAGAAGCCCGGATCGGTCTTCAATGCCGATTCGAGGTCGCGCCGCGCCGCGACGTCGTCGCCGAGCGTGACCGCGATTGCCCCGGCGTGATAGCGCAGGAGCGGGTCGATCGAGCCGAGGCGGAGGGACTCCTTGACGTACGCCATTGCTTCCTGGTCGCGGCCGAGGCGATGAAGGGCCCAGGCGACAGCATCGGCAGTCCGGATCGTCGGCGTCGCCGCGTACGCGGCCTCGGCGTAGCGCAGGGCGGCGGCCGGCTCGCCATGATCGGCTTCGAGTAACGCGAGGTCGACATCGACCACGACTCCGGCGGCCTTGAACAGCTCGATCTCGGCCCGCGCCAACGCGAAGCTGCGCGCTGCGGCGGCGGGCCGTCCGGCGGCGGCCTGCGCGTCGCCGAGGGCGACGACGTACTCGGGCAACGGCACGATCGCCGCCGCTCGCTCGAACAGGGCGATCGCTTCATCCAGTTGGCCGGCGCCGATCGCGAGGCGGGCCTGACCGGCAAGTGATGGGGCGTGATCGGGAACGAGGGCCAGGGCTGCTTCATAAGCCCGCGCCGCGCCGACCGGATCGCCGTCGAAGACGAGCAGGTTTCCGAGGAGGGCGCTGACGTACGCCGTGTTCTCCGGAGCGAGGCCCGGCGAGCCCGCGGCGAGGCGCATCGCCCCGAGAGCGGCTTCGAGGTTGCCGCGCAGCTCGGCCAGGTACGAGGCCCGGGCAAGTGTCGACAGGTCGACTCGCAGACCGAGCATCTCGCCGGCGGCGACGTCCGCCTCGTCGTATCGCCCGAGCTCGACGAGCGCGTCGACCTGCGCGGTCCGCGCCGCGACGAGGGTCGGTGACAGATTGATCGCGCGAGTGGCCGTCGCCAGGGCATCACTGAACTCATGCCGGCCGAGCTGGATCCCTGCGACCCCGACAAGGGCCAGGGCGTCGTCGGGCTGGAGCTTCAGGGCGGCTTCGAGGGCGGTCATCGCGGGTGTGTACAGGGACGGGTCGGCCGTTTCGCGGACGCGCTGGGTGAGGGCGAAGCCGAGGTCTCGCTGGGAGTCGGCGTCGGTTGGGTCGGCGAGAACCGCTGCCCGCAGCCGGTCGATCTCGGCCACCGTCGGGGATGTCGCGCCGGCGCTCGCGGCGGGTCGGCCCGACGCCGAACCGGCGCTCGATGACGGGGGCGCCGCGGGCGACGCGATGAGTGCGCTCGCAGGCGGCCCTACCGACGAGGGTGGGCCCGGGACCGAGGGCGTCGATGCAGTGCATCCGAGGGTCGCGACCAGCGCCAGCGAGAGGGCAAGGACGGCGACGTGGGCGCGAGGCTTGTTGCTCATCACGATTGATTCGCCGGTCGGCGGCCGGCGGATGAGAGAGCCTGCCGATCCGTCCGAGTGTCCAGAACGGGATGACGAGTTGTCATGACATCGAATGGTCCTTCGCCCAGGATGTAGTGAACGCGCAACGTGTTGAGGGGCGCGGACGGAGCGGGCTCGCGCGAAGCGGCCGAGAGAGGGCACCGGATTGGCGATCGCAGCGATCCCAGCGATTTCGTCGGCGGAACTCCAGTCGCTGGCTGCCCCACCGTCGGCCGAACCGGGCGCACCATGGCTCCCCCCCGCATCAGGAATCGGCCGCGGCCTGTTCGAGGTTGCCCTGCGAGCGGCCTCGCTGGCATGGCATCCCAGCCGGACCGTCGCGCCGTCGCGGCTCATGGTGGCGGACCCGGCGATGGCCCTGCCGGTCGTGCTCGAAGCCTGGCGGGCAACCGAGCGGGAGCTGGCCGGGATGACCGGTGACAGCCCGGATCAGGAGTACCTCGAGGCGAATGCGACAATGCTTCAGGCGATCTACCAGCGTCTCTACATCGAGCGGATGCGCCGGTAGCGCGCAGACTGCTGCGAGCAGGGATGACGTCCGCACGGCTACCGTAGCCAGCACCACGTTGCAGAGCTGCTGATGAAGTCGCGGTCCGCTGTTGAATCGCCCTTGCAATTTGACCCCGTGCGATGCGCCCGGCCGCGCCGCGATGGACGCGTCGCCGCTCCCGGGTGACAGCCGTCACCCCCTGAGCGAAGCGTCGCGTTCGGACGACTCGAAGAAGCCGCGCATCGACCGCAGACCAAGCCGCATCCGGCTCTTGACCGTACCCAGCGGGGCATTGGTCCTGGCTGCGACCTCGGTCTGGGTCAGCCCCTCGAAGTAGGCGAGTTCGAGGGCCTGGCGCTGGGCCGGCGGCAGCATGGCGAGCG
>JALYPW010000182.1 GCA_030856145.1 Chloroflexota bacterium
GCTCGAATCTGCGCGGCGGGCCGGGCTCGTTCCCCGGCGGGCCGGGCGCCGACTTCGGGCGCGGCGGCCCCGGCAAGGGCGACGGCCGCGGCTTCGGCCAGGTCTCGGTGACCGCGATCTCGGGGTCGAGCGTCTCGCTCGCGACCGACGACGGCTGGACCCGGACGATCACGACAACGAGCGCCACGACGATCACGCGCGGCGGAGCGGCGGCCACGCTCGCCGATCTCGAGGTCGGTGACGAGATCCACTTCCGGCAGACGCGCAACGACGACGGCACCTACACGATCAGCGCGGTTCAGATCGTGCTGCCCCACGCGGCCGGAGCGGTGACCGCGGTCGGTGCCGGCACGATCACGATCACGCTGCGTGACGGCACGACCCAGACGATCACGACGACCGGAACCACCACCTACCGGACCGGCAGGGCGGCCGCCACCCGGGCCGACGTGAAGGTCGGAACCGTGATCGTCGCGATCGGCGACAAGGCCGCCGACGGCAGTCTCACGGCCGCGTCCGTGGACGTCCGGTTGCCCCGCGTCCGGGGCGCCGTGACGGCAACCACGGCCGACACGATCACGATCAGCCGGCGTGACGGCACCATGCTCACGATCCACGTCTCCTCGGATACCACGTTCCAGGTCCCGGGCAACGACGCGGCGACCTTCGCCGACGTCAAGGCCGGGATGGCGATCGGCGTCGCCGGCACCCAACGCGCCGACGGCTCGATCGACGCGACCGAGGTTCACGCCGGCAAGGCCGGCGGCCGTGGCCACGACGGCACCAAGCCCGACGGCACAAGGCCGGACGGCTTCGCGCCCGACTCCTCGGCCGGCACGGACGGCTGACCTCGGTACCGGTTCCGACCCTCTCACCCAGCCACGCGCGGGGCACAGCGCCCCGCGCGCTCGACTGTCGGGTACCTCACGGAGATCGCGAATCCGCGCCGCCCGACGACTGCTCCACGGCGAGCTGGCCCACGACCCCCGAATCGATCCGCTGGCTGTTCGCCTTCACCGACAGCGTGGGTCCGGCTCCATCGCTTTCCCCGCGCCGCTCGCCTTCGTGTTGCGTCCGCTCCTGGCCGCGATCGGCAATCCGGCCATGGCCGGCGGCCCGTCTCATGACCTTCTCACCGGCGAGGCGTCTCATTCGAGGTGATACGAACCGCATGCCCGTGACCGGAGAACCCGCGATGACCCCCGACGACCGCGATCAGCCCGCCGATCCGACGCATGCCGATCCGATCGGCCGATCCACAAGCGCGCTCCCAGCGGCCACCGCCTGGCGGATGGACTGGGCGGCGGCGACGCCCGAACCGCCCCGTCCCGCCTCCGGCTGGAAGGCGCCGTTCACCGCGGGCATGCACTCCACGGGCATGCACTCCACGCCCAATACCCCGTTCGCCCAACCTCTCGCGCCCGTCCAGCCGGCCGCCGCGTCGAGCCGGCGCCGGACCCTCGGAACCGTTCTCGGCGCGTCGCTGCTGTCGGCCCTGCTCGCGTCGGGATCAACTGTCGCGATCGTCGGCCTGGTGGCCCCGGCCGTTGCTCCGGCTGCGGCGTCGGCCTCGCCCAACGCCAACGTCACGACGACCGGCGGCAGCACGCCGGTCGAGCAGACCGACATCACCGGCGTGGTCGCCGCTGTCCGCGACTCCGTTGTCACCCTGACGTCGGAGGTCACCACGAATCGGGGCCGGTCCGGCGCAACAGCCACCGGAGTCGGGACCGGGATCGTCCTCACGTTCGACGGCTATGCCCTCACGAACCGTCACGTCGTGGAGGGGTCGCAATCGTTGACCGCGACGATGGCCGACGGCACCGAGTACCCGGCGACAGTCGTGACGATGTCGGACACCGAGGACCTCGCACTCGTGAAGATCGAGGCGACCGGCCTGAAGGCCGCCACGGTCGGCGACTCCGGTGCGGTCAGGGTCGGCCAGACCGCGATCGCGATCGGCAGCCCGCTCGGGACCTACACCGAGACCGTGACCAAGGGCATCATCTCGGCCCTCGATCGCACGATCACCGTCCAGGACGACCGGACCGGGCGGCCCGTCACCCTGAAGGGCCTGATCCAGACCGACGCCGCCATCAACCCGGGCAACAGTGGCGGTCCGCTCCTGAACGCGGCCGGCGAGGTCGTCGGCGTGAACACGGCGACCGCGGCGAGCGCCGAAGGACTCGGCTTCGCGATCCCGATCAAGGAGGCCGCGAGCCTGATCGCCCAGGCCCGGGCAGCCTCGATCGCCTAGTTTGTCGAGGCTCCGCCCGCGGCGATCGAGGCGGCCTGTTCGGCGAGGATCACGTCTTCCCGGGCGTTGATCCGGACGAGCATCGGCCCGGATCGGCCCACGACCACGGAGTCGGCGGTCTCCGGATCCCCGCTCCGACCGAACTCGTCGACGATCGCGGGGTCGACGCCGAGAGTGGCGAGGCGCCCGACGATCCGGCGCCGGATCGGTCCGGCGTTGGCGCCGATCCCGCCGGTGAACACGATCGCGTCCAGCCGGTCCAGGGC
>JALYPW010000187.1 GCA_030856145.1 Chloroflexota bacterium
AGCCGACGAGGCGTGCATCGCCGCCCGCGAAGCCGTGGCGGAGTGCGATGAAGCCCGGATTCTCGATGAGGCGGCGGCCGCGGCCTGGCCGGACGGAGAGGCCGACGCGGGCGTGGCAGACGAGCCGGGCAGGATCGTGGCGGCCACCCCGCAACCCGAGGACGAGTTCGAGTTCGCGACGCCGATGGCCTCGCGCTCGGGCCAGGACGCTCGGATCCTGCGCATCCTGCGTGGCGACCGGGAGGCGATGCTCGGTGCCGTGGCTCGCCTGGCCGCCGGCGATCCGGAGGCCCGCCGGACGTGGCAGGGCCGGCTCGGCGGTCTGGCGGAGGCCCTGATCGCGCGCTCGATCGAGGCATCGTCCTTCGATTTTCCACCGGACCACTCGTTCTGGGGCCCGTTCAACCAGAGCCAGAACCGCGACATCGCGGCCGCCCTGTCATCGATCGGCTTCCGCTTCGACGGATTCGGCGGCTGGGTGGACGAGCGGCTGCCGAGCCAGCGCGACCTCGCGATGGCCGTGGGCTACGCAGGCCTCGACCCGATGCGCGTCCGGCACTGGCCGACCGAGGCGGAGACGCGCGACCTCCTCCGTGACGTCCGGGTCGCGGCCGACGAGTACGTCGCCGGTGCCGCTGGCGGGTTGACCCTGGGCGAGCTCGTGACCCTGCTCGGACGGCGAGCCGACGGCCTGACCGAGCTCTGGAACGAGTGGGGAACCGTTCGCCCGATCCTGCTCGAGGCGGGCTGACCTCCAGGCCGTCAGGCGGATCCGGCCGCCGCAGCGTCGGTCGCGGCTCCGGCCTCGAGGTCCGGTCCTTCGTCGTCATCGTCGTCGATCACCACCAGGCGCAGCGCCTCGGCCGCAGCGACTCCGATCGGCTCCCCTTCCTCGGCCGCCCAGGCGGTCATCCGCTCGGCCAGCCTGACCGGCTCCTTGATCTGGCTGGCGTGGGCGCGGAGGGCCTCGATCTTGCGGCCGAGCGTCGCCCCGATGTCAACCCGGACGTTGGGTTCGTTCGGCCAGAAGAGGTACAGGCGCTTGACCGGGTGGGCCGCGAGGCCGCTCCGGGCGAGAGATGGAAAGGCCATCGGGTTGCGCGCCGCCGGGTAGACCGCGTCGACCGCCGCGAGGCCCGCCGCCCGATGGTCGGCGTGGTTGATCCCGCCGTCGCGGTAGAAGATGACGCTCGGGTCGGTGGCGAGGACGGCGTCGGGACGAAAGGTCCGGATCTCGCGAACGAGGTGCTCGCGCAGGATCAGGTCGTTGACGAGGGCGCCATCGGGCATGTGCAGGAACGACACGCCGGCGTAGCCGATGATCGCGGCGGCGGCCTCCTGTTCGGCCTCGCGCAGGGCGGCCAGCTCGAGCGGGTCGGCGTTCGGGTCCTCACCGCCGGCATCGCCGCTCGTGCAGCACACCAGCCAGCCTGTCGATCCAGCGTCGATCCAGCGGGCGGCGGTTCCGGCAGGCCCGAAGTCGGCGTCGTCGGGATGGCCGGCGATGACCATGAATCGATCTGGACGCCAGGTGTGGGCTACGTCATTCACAGGCTGCGCGTTCCGTCCCATGGTCCTCTTGTTCCGCCGAGTCCGGCGGCGATATCATCACCGCCGAGGCTTCGCTCGTCTCCCCCCACGAGCGAAGCCTCATTCGCTGCCCGGGGCGGTCGATTCGGCAGCGCCCGCGCCGATCGGCATCACGATCAAGCGCTCGCCGCCGGGGCCGCGCCCGCCGCCGGGGCCTCGTCGAGGGCCACGATGACCTCGGCCGCATGACCCTCCGGCTTGACCTTCGACCAGGTACGGGCGATCCGGCCCTCGGGATCGATGAGGAATGTCGTCCGGGCCACGCCCATGTACGTCTTCCCGTAGTTGCGCTTCTCGACCCATGTCCCGTACGCCTCGGCGACCGCATGGTCGGTGTCGGCGAGGAGGACGAAGGGCAGGTTGAACTTCTCGCGGAATGACGCCTTGCTCGCCGCGCCCTGCGGACTGATCCCCCACACGTCGGCGCCGCGCTCGTGGATCGTGTCGTTCGCGTCGCGGAATTCGCACGCCTCCACGGTGCAGCCGGGCGTGGCGTCGGTCGGATAGAAGTAGACGACCGTCCAGCGGCCGCGTTGATCGGCAAGGCGATGGATGGTGCCGGTATGGTCGGGAAGGCCGATCTCGGGCGCGGTCGTGCCGACGTCGGGGGTGCTCATCCGGCGAGCGTATCAGGGGTTTCCGCGACGAGAAGCCGGCCGGTCTCGAGCTCGATCGAGGCGTCGCCGGCATCGCGCACGTTCGACAGGCCGCGCGATGGACCGAGCGGAAGCGGCTCGCCGCGGAGCGGATAGCGGAGCCCGGCCGTCGTCACGCCGCCTGCGTCGCCACCGAACGGCATGAGCGAGACAATGTCGCCGATCCGGCCGCCGAGATCGTGCCGGCCCGGACCGACCAGTCGGATCCGGGCCGTGGCGTCGACGATCCGGACGGCGCAGCCGGTCAGGCGCGGGTCGGCGAGCAGCCAGACGTTCGCGAGGCCGTGATCGAACCGCGCGCCGCCGAGCGCGCCGAGGATCGTGACTCGCCGGGCGCCGGCCTCGATGGCCGTCAGGAGCGCGAGCTCCGTGTCACTCTCGTCCTTGTCCGCAGCCAGCCGTCGGATCGGGATCCCGGCTGCGGCCAGCTCGGCGACGCCGTCCTCGCCCAGCGAATCGCCGTCGCCGACCCACAGATCCAGGTGGCGGCCGAGGGCCGCGGCGTGGCGTGCCCCGCCGTCGGCGGCCACGACCCACTCGATCCCGTCGGACCACCCGGGCCAGGCAGCGTCGAGCGCCTCGAGCGGCCCACATGTCCCGTCGGCGAGGACCAGGGCGTGGCCGATCCCGGTCATGACCCGTCGGTCGAGCGCGTCGAGCGCAACGCGAGGTGGGCGTCGACCCAGGCGGTCACGGACGAGGCGACCTCCGCTGCGCCGGCCACCAGGAGCTCGGCCCGCTCACCGAGGACCGACTCGATCCCGACCCCGCGGGCGCCGACGGCGACGGCCATCGCCATGTCGGTCGGGGCGTCGCCGACGTAGATGCACGTCTCCGGTGCGTGCCCGTCGCCGGCGAGCTCGAGGGCGAGCAGGAGCGGCGCCGGGTCCGGCTTGTGGACCGCCAGGTCGTCGCCGAAGACGCGGATCGGCAGGAGCAGCCCCAGCCCGGTCCGCTCGAGCTGGGGCTCGACGACCTCGCGGTGCCCGGCCGTGACGATCCCGATCGCGATCCCCATCGCCTGCAGGCGGCGCAACGCGTCCGACACGCCGACGAAGGCGACGACCTCGTCACCATTGGCCTCGAACGTCGCCCACCAGAGCGTGTTCGCCTCCTCGAGCCGGTCGTGGGGGACGCCCAGGCGGCTGTACATCTCGCGCCAGTCCGGGGCGTAGTGCTGGCGGTAGCGAACGACGTCGAACGGCAGGCCGAATGACTCCATGACCGTCGCATTGGCGCGATGAAACGCACCGAGCGAATCGACGAGCGTGCCGTCCCAATCGAAGAGGATCGCTTCCACGCCTCGATGCTAGCGCCCCGACGCGCGCAAGCGGCGACGCAGCCATAAGCCGTTCCCGACGCCTCGGCGGCGGGGGCGGTCCAGGGC
>JALYPW010000197.1 GCA_030856145.1 Chloroflexota bacterium
GTCGGAGGCGGTGTGCGTCCCGGCCACGAGCCGGGACCGGAGCAGGTCCGCGCCTTGGGCCTCGAAGTCCTTCGTCCGGTCGGGGTAGATCGTCCTCAGGACGGCGACGGCCGCGGCCGCGATCGCCGCATCCACGGACGCGTGACTCGACAGGTCGTCGAACGGGGCCAGCGCCTTGATCCGGGAGTCGCGTTGGGCGGGGGGCTGACGTCGGTTGGCCACCTTCGCGTCACAGGCGGCGATGATCGCGTCGTACATCGCCGCGTTCAGCAGGGCGAGGGATCGCGAGACCCTGACCGGGTTCGTTTTGGCCTTGCGAACGGCGGCGAGGAGGATCTCGTTCCAGCGGACCGGGCTCGGGCCCGCCGTCCAGTACTCGATCCGATCCTTCGGCAGGAGCGGCTGGGCCTGCTTGGCGACGATCGCATCGAGCTCGGCGCGGTCCTCCGGCGAGCCGACGGCGACCCCCGGGGCGATCCGCAGCTCGCTCGGCCTGGCCATCAGCAGCGGCGCCCATTTGGCCGGGGCCTCGGCGCGGGCCGGCTGGGCGACGACGTTCCCCCCCACGACGACCGTCGCACCGAGGAGGGCGATCAGACCGAGCCGCGCGGCCCGCGGCCGGGTGACGGTCATGACCGCACCCCGTCCGGGGTCAGTCGCAGCACCTGGTCGGCAGTGATCGTGCCGAGCTCATCGACCGTTCCGTCGGCCCACGTGACCGACACCTCGGCGGACGCGGCGGATCCGAGCCCGAAGTACAGCTCCATCGGCATCCCGGCCAGGTAGCTGCCGCCGTAGAGCGCGACCTGGGTCGTCGGGCTCTCCGCAGTTGTCACCGTGACCCGGGCGCCGGCGGCGAGGGCGCCGGCCCGGCTCAGGTCCACGGTCAGCCAATGCCGGTCGGCCGTGCCGTTCTCGAGCAGGACGGCGCGATAGGCCATCTGGGTGACGAGGAGGTCCGGGGCGCCGTCGCGGTCATAATCGAACGGGATCACGCTGCGCTGGTCGCCGGCGACGTCGCAGCCGTTGTCCTTCGCCAGCTCGAATCCGTCGTCCGCCGTTCCGAGGAAGAGGCGCGCCTTCTGGTTCCTGAGCTCGGGGCTCTGGCCGGCGATGAACTCCTGCATTCCCTGGACGGCATAGAGGTCGAGCCGGCCGTCGAGGTCCACGTCGGTGAACACCGCGCCCCAGCCCCAGCCGGTGTCCTCGACGCCCGCGGCGGTCGCCGTGTCCGCATAGGTCAGCGCACCGTCCGCGGCCCGTTTGCCGACGAGCAGCGTGTTGCCGGAGCCCGTCCCGAACTGGTCATTCGGATCGGTGATGTTCGTGACATAGAGGTCGATCGTGCCGTCGCTGCCGAGGTCCGTCGCGGCGATCCCCATGTCGTTGCCGATATGGCCGACCCCGCGCTCCTCCGATGCCAGCCGGAAGACTCCGTTGACGTTCTCGTAGAAGAGGTCCTCGCGGTGGTCGATCGCGACGTACAGGTCCGGCCAGCCGTCGGCGGTGAAGTCCGCGAAGATCGAGCTGAAGCTGTCGGCCGTGACCTGGCCGAGGTGGACATCGGCGGTGACATCGCGGAACGTGAAGCCGCCGAGATTCTCGTAGAGCCGGTTCATGCCGGGGAACCGTCCCTTGACCTTCATCGCATCAAGGGCCGGGTCGCCACCGAGCTCCATCGTCCAGTAGGTGACGTACAGGTCGAGCCGGCCGTCGCGGTTGTAGTCGGCCAGCGACAGACCGCCGACGAGGTAGCCGACGGGCGCGAAGCCCGAGCCCTTGGTGACGTCCGCGAATGTGCCGTCGCCCTGGTTTCTGTGGATCCGCGACGGGCTGCCGGCCTCCGCGCCGTCCCAGTCGTTGAGGACGATCAGATCGAGCTGCCCGTCGTCGTCGAGGTCGGCGAAGGCCGCGGCCCGGCTGCCGCCCTTGCTCGCGAGGCCGGCGGCGTCGGTGACGTCGACGAAGCTGGCCTTGCCGGCGGCATCCGGCTGGTTCCGGAACAGGCGGTTGCTGTGGCCGAGCTGACCGAGCATCAGCACGCTCAAGCGCCCATCCCCGAACACGTCCGCCACGGCAGCGCCGTTGCCCATGTTGCGGAGCATCATCGCGGACATCGGATTGATCGCGAACGGCGTCGTCCCGTAGGCCCCCCGGAACGACAGGCCGCGATCGAGGGCGACGTTGCGGCAGAGGGGTGGCGCGGCGCTGACCGGCGCCGGGGGCGCGGGCCGACCCACGACGAGGGCGGTGATCGCCAGCACCGCGGCAAGCACGCCCAGCGCCGCGATCCGGACGGGTCGCGATCCGATCAGTCTGTTGACGGTTGAGCCCATCGTCTCCCCGGCATGACGGCACCGTGGCGCGAGCGACCTGGTCGAGACTTCCCTCTGGTGGGGTCGGACGATAACGACTCCGCGACCCGACCACAAGATTTGCGTCGGCTCCACGCACGATTCCCTTGACGCTCGGTTCGGGAGACCAGTAGATTGTCGACAATCGCCCGTCACATCCCGGCCCCGTATCACGGACTGGTCCAGTGGTTGTCGCGTCTCTCAGCCTCCGCAACCTCGAGCGCCGCTATGGCCAGGTCCGCGCCGTCGACGACCTCAGCCTCGAGGTCCCCGACGGCGCGTTCGTCACGCTCCTCGGTCCGTCCGGCTGCGGCAAGAGCACGACTCTCAACCTCGTCGCCGGCCTGGATCGTCCGAACGCCGGGAAGATCCTCCTCGGCGATCGCGACGTCACCCGGGTGCCGCCGAACGAGCGCCGGATGGCGATGGTCTTCCAGAGCTATGCCCTCTACCCGAACATGACCGTTTTCGAGAACATCGGCTTCTCGATGAAGCTCCGTG
>JALYPW010000200.1 GCA_030856145.1 Chloroflexota bacterium
CCGCGGCCCCGGCCGACGTCCACGCCCGGAACGCGGGGCGGACCGGCCGGGTGGTCCCCGTCGAGGTGGTCGATCGCCACCTGGCGGGCCTCGCCCGGCTCGGCGCGACAGCCGACGAGATCGCCGAGCGACTCCGCGGGGAGGGGTTCGCGGCGGCGTACGTGCTGTCGAGCGACGCGGAGCTGGATGACATTCGCGTGGTCCTGGTGGCGGATCAGCCGTCGCGGACCCGGCCGAACGCTCGCGCCCGGAGCTCGACCCAGACACCGTTGCGGAGATAGACGTCGGTCCGGCACACCTCGAGCGCTGCCGGCTCGTCGGCTGCCCGGACGAGCACGATCGAGGCCGACACGTCCGCGAATGCGCCCGCCTCGAGGACGATCCCTGCCCGCTTGAGCTCCTGCAGCCGGGCGATGTGCTCGGCCCGGAACGGGACCCGGGTCTCGGCGGCGTCGGGGGCGTAGGTGGCCTCGACGAACCAGATCGGCTCGGTCGGGGCGAGTCCGGCGGCTGGGGGCGGAGCGGCGGGGTCGGGCATCGGGCGTTCTCCGGCGACGGTGTGCTGGTGGGCGACGATCAGGTGGGCGCGGCCGAGCCGCCGGCGATCAGGACGATGGCCACGCCCGCCATGATGATCCCCGCCAGATGAGTTCGGGTCACTCGCTCGCGGAGGATCGCCACGGCGAGCACGACCGTGGTGACCGGATACAGGGAGCTGAGGGTCGCCGCGACGTCGAGCCGGCCGGCCTGGGTGGCGAGGATGTAGAGGCCATTGCCGGCGAGGTCGAGGACCGCAACCGCGACGACGGCCGGCAGGATCGAGCTCGTCACCCGCCACGGCCGACGGCCGAGCACGACCAGCACGACGATCGGGACGAGCGCGCCGAGCTTGATGAAGGCCAGCGGCCAGATGACCTGGTCCTCCGGGAAGGCGCCCACGACGACGTTGAACATCCCGAGGCCGAGCCCGCCGACGATCCCGTACTCGATCCCCGAGCGGCGGCCCTCCGGGTCGGCGCTGCGCGACACGAGCACGACCGCGAGGAGAGCCGCCAGGATCCCGACGAGCACAGGGGTCGCCGGCCATCCCTCGCCGACGATCCCGACGGCAACCGGCAGGCTGGCCGCGATCAGCCCCGTCACCGGTGCCACGACCCCCATCCGCCCGATCGCGAGGCCGGTGTACAGGCCGAGGATCCCGGCCACGCTGAACGCACCGGCGACGACGGCCAGGGTGATCGTCGTCTGACCGGGCAATGGACCGCCCAGGATGAGCCCGAGGCCGACCATCACCGCGACCCCGATCGCGTCGACCCCGATCGCGATGCCGAGGACCGGTGCGCGCCGCCCCGTCCATCCACCCCCGAAGTCGCCGGCACCCCAGGCGACAGCCGAGGCGAGTCCGAAGACGACGACGGCGAGGCCCGGTCCGGTCGGGTCAGCCGTGGGCGACCCCCGCCGCGATCGGCTCGATCGGTACGTCGTCGACCTCGGTCGGACCGGCCAGCTCGACGACCGAGTCGGCCGCCCCGTGGTAGCGATCCGAGGTCGTCAGGTAGATCACCTGGAAGTCGCGCGAGATCTCGCGCAGGAGCTCCAGGGCGCGCTTCGCCCGTTCGTCGTCGAGGGTGATGAATGGGTCGTCGAAGATGAGCGGCGGGCGGCGATCGCCGGTCACGAGTCGGACCAGGCCGAGGCGGGCCGCGAGGTACACGAGATCGAGCGTGCCCTGGCTGAGCGAGCGGACGTCGACCCAGCCGCCCTTCTCCGGGGCGTGCAGGCGAAGGTCGAGGGTCTTGTCGTCGACCGCGACCCGGCGATACCGGCCGCCGGTGATCCGCTCGATGTCGCCGACCATCCGGCGCTCGAGGAAGCGAGTGACCGTCTTCATCGTCGCCTGTTCGGCGAACTCGATCTCCTTGAGGGTCCGGTCGTAGACGCGCGTCCGGCGCTGGAGAGCCGCGAGCTGCTCCTGCCAGCCGGCGAGCCGCTCCGAGTGCCCGGCGACCTGCTCGGCATCGACCGCGTTGGCCTCGACCCGGGCCCGGGCGTTCGCTTCCTCGTCACGGGTCCGCTCGAGGCCGGATTCGAGATCACGGACCTCGACCTCGAGCCGTTCGCGGGCGCGCGGCTCCTTGGCGATCGGACCGAGTGCCTCGAGGGCATGGGTCTTCTGTTCGACGTCGAGAGCCGCCCCGTCGCGCAGGCCGGGCAGGGTGTCGATCGGCTCCGTACCGACGAGGCCTTCGAGCTGGCCGCTCAGCCGGTCGATTCGGCCGACGTGCTCTTGTTCGCTCACGAGCAGCGCCTCGACCGCGGCCAGGTCCTCGAGTTCGAGGCTGGCCAGCTGCTGGGCGGTGTCAGCCTCAGCCTGGCGGAGCTCCTGCTCCATCTCGGAGCGGCCACGCAGGCGCCGATCGATCTGGACGTCGCGCATCTGCGAGGTCATCCGGTCGCTGCGCCGTAGCCACCAGGCGACAAAGGCCAGGATGAAGCCGATCCCGGCGGCCGCCCCTCCGAGCATCTGTGGCGCCGTCCCGAGGTCGAGGATCTTCAGCTGGCGGGTGATGAACGTCGCGCCGGCGACGAGCAGCCCCACGAGAACGAGGCCGATCGCGATCCGGGACAGCGGCCGCCAGGTCGGCTCGGGCGGGACCTCGAAGGACACCTCGACCTCGCCCGACAGCGCGGCTCGGAGCTCGCGGATCTGGCCATCGAGCCGACGCAACCGATTGACGACCTGCTCGAGCACCGGCAGTGGGTTGTCGGACGGGTGGGTCGCGTGCAGCCCAGCGAGCTCGTCCGACACCGCGACGGCCTGGCGATAGCGCTCGAACCGCTCCTGGGCGTTGACCCGCTCGGCACCGAGCCGCTCGGCCTGACGCGCCTTTTCGAGGAGCGAGCGGCGCTCGGTCAGGCTTGTCTCCGTGTCGGCCCGCCGTTCGCGAGCGCCCGACAGCGTGTCCCGGTCGCCCTCGAGCTGAGCCAGCGCGAGCTGACCCTGCTCGACGGCAAGGCGGGCCTGCTCGACGGCATCCTCGGCGGTCTTGACCCGGCCCGGGTTCTTGGCGCCCTTCGTGTTCAGGTCGTAGAGCGCCTTCGCGAGCGTGCGCCGCGCCCGGGAGGTGCCCCTGTCGGCGCCGCTGATCGAGGCCTGGAGGCGATCGCGGAGGGCCGCCTCGTCGCGGTCGAGGTCGGCCAGCTCCTGGTGGCGAACCGATGCGGTCGAACGGAAGAAGGCCTCGCTCGGAATGCCGGTCAGCTCGGCGAGGGCCTGGTCGGCGAGCGTGGGGTCGGTGATCGTCGTCCCGTCGACATCGAGCTTGACCGTGCCCTTGGCGCCGCGGAACTCCTTCTCGAGGGTCCCGGTCCGGGCGCCCTTGTCGTCGTCCTCGATCTCGAACTCGAGGCTGATCACCGGCCGGGACTCGTCGGCCGCGTCCCACGATCGGAGGGCGTCCATGTCGGCCCCGCCGCTCGTCACCTTGCGGGTGAGGGCAAGCTCGATGGCCCGCTGGATCGTCGTCTTGCCGGCCTCATTTGGCCCATGGACGATCGTCAGGCCAGGCGAAAGCGGGATCTCCAGCTCGCGGTAGCGCCGGAAGTCGCGGAGCGTCAGGCGGGTGATCCTCACAGCGTGACTTCGTGGCCGGCGAGCAGGAGGCGGCCGAGACGGAGCACGTCGCGCAGCTCGGCGGCGTCCGTGACGGCGGCGTCCGTGACGGTGGCCTCCACGCCGTCGGCCTCGAGCTCGGCGATCCGGCCTTCGACGTTGCGGATGAAGGCGCCCGGGATCGTGTCCGGCGATGGGAGCACGCCCTCGGTCAGGGCCGGCATCGACAGGTCGCGGACGCGGAGCTTGAGGAAGCGGCTCTTCAGGCGTTCCTCGACCTCGTCGATCGAGACGTCGAGCTCGTCCGGGCGGACGCCCGTCAGGCGCGCATCGAGGACGAGATCCGGATCGGACTTCGCCGCGATCAGCTCGATGAGGGCCGGCTGGTCGGCCAGCCCGGCGACATCGATGTCGAGCTTCTCGAATCGGGTCTTGCCCACGACCCGCTCGTCGATCGTGACCGTCCGCGCGCCGGCCTTCTCGGCGAGCTCGACGAGGAGGACCTTGCCGGCCCCGTCCTGGGTGACCGCGACCGGCTCCGGTGCGCCGGCGTAGGCATAGGTCGTCGACCCGGCCTTGCCCTGCTGGGCAGAGTGCCAGTGGCCGAGGGCGAGGTAGTCGAGCCCGGTCGCCTCGATCTCCTCGCGGGTCACCACGACCTCGTCGCGATCGGTCCGGTCGGGAATCGCGATCGAGCCGTGAACCATGCCGACGTGCCATGTCGCGCCGTCGCCCGCGCTGACCCTGAGGTCGCGGAGCGGGCTGTGCGGGGCGCGTTTGGTGGCGAACACCGGGCCGTGGACGATCACGTCGCAGGCGCCGAGGTGGATGCTCGGGCGGTCCGGGGTGAGGACCGTGACGAAGTCGTCGTCCTCTGTCGAGCCAGCGAGAGCGGCGAGATCGTGGACCCGGTACAGCGAGGACCGGTCGTAGACGTCGTGGGTCCCGGGGATGATCACGGTCCGGATCTTCGCGGTGGCGAGGCGCTTGAGCTCAGCGGCGACGCGCTCGACCGAACGGCGCGGCTGGGTGTTCGAGTCGAACAGGTCGCCCGCGATCAGGACGACGTCGACCTTCTCGGCGATGGCGAGCTCGATCGATGCCTGGAACGCGGCGAACTGGCGTTCGCGCTGGGCGGCGGCCTGCTCACCGAGATCGGCGTGACGCGCGCCGAGATGGACATCGGCAGTGTGCAGCAGTCGGAGCATCCGTTCGGGCTGACCTCCCTGTGCCGTCGCGGGTGGGCGACGAGCCGGCGGTAGCGCTCCAGGCCAGGTTGCGTCCTGCCCCGTTCTGGAGCGAGCGAGGCGCCCCCTGGCCCTCGCCCGCCACCGTGACTCTCACCTCCCATTGTGACAGGTAGGGTGACGCGGCGACACCTCCGGCCGTGCCGTCGCGCCCGATCGCGGCGTGGACCCTGCCGTCGTCGTCGCCGCAGCGCGCCGGCGGAGGAACGAGTCGTCGCGGCTGGTGATCCTCGCGTCCCGGCTGTTGCAACGCGCGTTTCCGACGATCGGTATAAGGTCTGGCCATCGAAACAAGAGTGCGCCCCGAGACAGGGACTCCATCACGGCACCTGGATAGCGCGGCGCCGGCCGTTCCCGACGCATCCGCTCCCATTTGGCCTGTGATGTGGCCGTCCTCGATCGGAGCGCGGGCACTGCGATTGCCAGAGGAGAGGAAGGCTTCGTGATCTACGTCGATCGATCGCTGAACTGCGTCGACTGCGGGGTGGAATTCATCCACTCGGCCGCCGATCAGGAGTACTACATCCAGAAGGGCTTCGTGTCCGACCCGAAGCGGTGCACGAGCTGCCGGGCCAGTCGCCGGGCGACCAGGGACTCCGGCACCGATGTCCGCGACATCGGCGGTCCCCGCGGCTACGAGCGTGGCGACGATCGCGTCGCTCGCGAATACTTCGCGGTCGTCTGCTCCTCGTGCGGCAACCAGGCGCAGGTTCCGTTCCAGCCGCGCATGGATCGGCCGGTCTATTGCTCCGATTGCTTCCGCCAGGTCAAGCCCGACTGACGCTGACCTGACCCGACCCCGGTCGAGCGCGGTGACCCAGACCTGCGCCCGGAACCCCCTCGCCTGACGCCCCGGTCCCGGATCGGGGCGTTCGCGATTCCGGGGCTCGCGTGGCGCGCGCCGGGAGCGGTCCTCTAGATCCGGAACACATCCCCACGGCGGTAGCGGTGCCGGCGTCGGCCGCGCCAGACCGTGACCCGGCCGGCGCCGTGGACCTGCCAGGAACCGTCCTTGCCCACCAGGGCAGTCTCCTCGTCGATGCCGAGCGGGACGATGCCGCGCGGCGCCTGGAGCACGAACATCGCCGACACCGCCTCGGGGAAGAGGTCGTAATGCGGGATCACCATCGCGCCCGGCACGAGATCGAGGCCATCCTCCCAGCGGAGCGGCCAGATCATCCGCCGCTTCCGGAACTCGAAGTGGCGGTCGGCGAGGGCCATCGCACCGGCCGAGCAGCCCGCGATCGTCGCGCCCCGTGCGTGGGCCGCCAGCAGGGCGTCGCCGACCGCCGAGCCGACGAGCGCGTCGCTCAGGTGGCCAGGCCGGCCGCCCGACAGGTAGATCAGGTCGGCCTCACCGATCGCCTGGACATGCGCCAGGTCGTCGGCGTCGAAGCCATCCCGGACGAGGACCTCCTCGACCTCCGCGCCGAGCTGGGAGAAGTGCTCGACGCCCATCGCCGCCCATCGCCGGAAGACCTCCTCGCCATCGGGCCAGGACGCCGTCGGGACGATCGCGACCCGTGGCCGGGAACGGCCGATCGCGGCCAGGAGCGCCTCGTCGACCTCGCGCATCGCGGGCAGGAACTCGCCGGATCCAACGAGCGCGATCGGTCCCGGTCCCGGCATGGCCCGAGCATATCCGTGGCTGTGCGAAACTGCCCGGCACATGACGCGCGCCCAACGCTGGACCCTCCTCGCCGCGATCGTGGCGTCCGGAATCGTGTTCCTCGAC
>JALYPW010000226.1 GCA_030856145.1 Chloroflexota bacterium
CAGGCCGACTGATGGCGGCCAGTCGCGATGTGGCCCCGGCACCCGACGACCGCCCGACGATCGTGTTTCTCCACGGCACCCGCCTGACCGGCGCCGCCTGGGCGATACAGGTCGAAGCGCTTGGCGAGGCGTTCCACTGCCTCGCGCCCGACTTGCCGGGCCACGGGCGGGCGGAGGACGACGCCTTCACCCTCGATGGCGCATCCGCGCGCGTCGCCGACCTGATCGAGCGCGAGGCGCACGGCGGCCGGGCGATGCTGGTCGGGCTGTCGCTCGGGGGCTACGTCGCGATGGCGGTTGCCGCCAGCCGGCCCGAGCTGGTCACGGGTCTCGCACTCTCGGGCGCCACCGCCGAGCCGATCGGCCTGCGCTCGCTCGGGTACCGCAGCCTCGCCATGATCTTCAGCCGGGTGCCGGAACCGCTCCTCGATCTGGCCAACAGCTGGTTCTTCGGCTGGCGCTACCCGCCCGAGATCGCCGACCCGATCCTGGCCGGCGGCTTCTCCTTTGCCGGCGGGGCGGTCGCTGTCCGGTCACTGGTCGGCGAGCGATTCAAGCCGCGGCTGGCTGCGTACCCGGGTCCGTCGCTCCTGATCAACGGCGAGTACGACCTCTACTTCCGGCCATCCGAGCGCGCCTTCGCCGACGTCGCCGCCGATCCGCGCCGCGTCCTGATCCGGCGGGCGACGCACCTCACGAACCTCGACCAGCCGGAACGGTTCACGGCTGCGATCCGGCGGTTCGCGGAGGCGATCCGGGCCTGAGGCAGAGGCGCTCGGTCAGGCTCGACGGTTGCGCCTGACAGGAGCAATGCTCCCGTGAGGAGCGCAGACGGGACAGGTTCCTCGTGGACCATCGACCAGGTTGCAATGGATGTCGGACCTGCGGGGCTGGGAGAGCGCCGAGCGAGGGCGCGAAGCGGGTCGACCGGGACCCCGATGGTATCCTCGACCGACCGCCGACTCAGCCAGTGACCGAGGTTCCATGCGCGTTCGAAAGGCCGTCTTCCCCGCCGCAGGATGGGGCACCCGCTTCCTCCCGGCGACCAAGGCCCAGCCCAAGGAGATGCTGCCCCTCGTCGACAAGCCGGTGATCCAGTACGCCGTCGAGGAGGCCGTGGCGGCCGGCATCGAGCAGGTGATCATCGTCACCTCGAGCCAGAAGCGCGCGATCGAAGACCACTTCGACACCTCCTACGAGCTGGAGCACCTGCTCGAGGAGAAGGGCGACATCCAGATGCTCCGCCAGATCCGGCACATCTCGGACCTGGCCCAGGTGACGTACGTCCGGCAGAAGGAGCAGCTCGGCCTCGGCCATGCGGTCCTCGTGGCCAAGGAGATCGTCGGCCACGAGCCGTTCGCGGTGATCCTGTCCGACGACGTCGTCATCGGCGACCGGCCGTGCATCGGCCAGCTCGTCCATGCCTATAACCAGACCCACGGCTCGGTCGTGGCCGTGATGGAGGTCCCGCGCGAGGACACGAACCGCTACGGCGTGATCGCCGGCGAGGAGGTCGAGGGCGCCCTCAACCACGGCCGCCTCCACAAGGTGAGCCGCCTCGTCGAGAAACCCCGGCCCGAGGACGCGCCGTCGAACCTGGCGATCATCGGCCGCTACATCCTCACCCCGAAGATCTTCGACAAGCTCGAGCAGACCCAGCGCGGCGCCGGCGGCGAGATCCAGCTGACCGACGCGATCGAGGCGCTGATGCAGGAGCAGGTGGTCCACGCCTACGAATTCGAGGGCACCCGCTACGACTGCGGGACGACGATGGGCTGGCTCAAGGCGTCCGTCGAGCTGGCCCTCCAGCGACCCGAGCTTGCTCCCGAGTTCCGGCGGTACCTCCAGGCCCTCGAGCTGTAGCGACGATCCGCCTGGCTGGCTCCTGACGGGTCCGAGTTTCGTGCCACGCCCGGACACTCGGGTCCAGCGTCTCCATGTCGAGGGCGGCGCGACTCGAGGGCACGCTCGCGCAGTGGGCCTCCGGACAAACTGGCAGGGCGAGACCGCGCCGAAGGTCCCCAGGCTGAACGTCGGACAGTGAATCGCGCCTCGCCGGGCGCCCGGAGGTCGAGGATGCCGGGTTCTGTGAGGCGGTTCGCCGCGACGGTGGCGGTCCGGCGCGAGTGGATGTCCTCGGCGGATCAGATCCGAGAGCGAGCACGGCCGAATCGCCCAGGCGACGCGATCCTTCAGGACGCTGTGAGTGGCCCGCGCTGACTCATGCGCGACTGATCCGCCGCGGACTTCGGAGCCGGCATGTGACCGGCCCATTCCGGTGACGCTCGAGTCCCTCGACCGCGTCCGGCGCTGGCTGGCCGGCAGGTGATCGCCGGGTCCG
>JALYPW010000241.1 GCA_030856145.1 Chloroflexota bacterium
ACTCGGTGCTCGTCGGCGGCGATCCGCGCATGGTCAAGGTCCACATCCACAACGAGCGTCCCGACGAGGTGATCGCGTACGGCCTGTCGCTCGGGACGTTGACCAGGATCACGGTCGAGAACCTCGACACGATGGCCGACGACGTCCGCGAAGCGCGCGCGACCGAGTTCGTCGGGGCCGATGGCGCGTCGTCGGGCGAGTTCGCAGGCGTGGCGACGCCCGAGGGAGGCGTGGCGGTCGCGGCGGCGCCCGCGATCGGGGTCCAGACCGATCCGTCCGGCCCGGGCGACCTTCCGCCAGCAGCCACCAACGGCGCGCGCGGGCCTCGGGCAGGATCGGACGACAGCGCCGAACCGGCGGCCGTCCAAGATGGCGGTCCGGACGCCCCGGTAACGGTCGACCCGGCGCTCGGCCCGGCGATCGTCGCCGTCGTTGCCGGCGACGGCCTCGAGAAGCTGTTCCGGGACTTCGGTGTGGCCCACATCGTGCGCGGTGGACAGACCGCCAACCCGAGCACCGGCGAGCTGCTTCGGATCGCGCGACTCGCCCGATCGCGCGAGGTCCTCCTCCTGCCGAACAACCCGAACGTCCGCCTCGCCGCCGAGCAGGCAGCCCGGATCTGCGAGGATCGCCGTCTCGTGGTCGTCCCCACCCGGAATGCCGCGGAGGGGGTCGCCGCCGTCCTCGCCTACGACCCGGACGAGGACGCGGCCACCAACGCCGGGCCGATGACGACGGCCGGCCGGGGCCTCGCCACCGTCCAGGTCACCGAGGCGGTCCGCGACGCGAAGATCGGCGGGAAGAAGGTCAGGAAGGGCCAGACGATCGCCCTTGATCCGGACGACGGGCTTGTCGCGGTCGACAGCGATCGGACGAAGGCGGTGCTCAAGGCCGTGGCCACGTTCGCGCCCGGTACGGAGCTCGTCACGATCTACTACGGCGAGGACGCAACCCTCAACGAGGCGGAGGCGGTCGCCCGTGAGATCGGACTCGCCCTCAAGGCCGAGACCGAGGTCGTCCACGGCGGGCAGCCCCACTATCGCTACCTCATCTCGGCCGAGTAGGGGAGTGACGGGACCCTCGATCCGGCGCCCCGCACCGAGCGGCCCGCGCAAGGCCAAGGCGCCGCCCGCACCGCCGCCCCCGACGGACCCCGCCGAGCTCCTCGACACGCTCGTCAACCGCTCCGGCCTCGGTGCCGCGAACCTCCTCCAACGGGCCGGCCGGCGCCTCGGGTTCCTGACGATCCGGGAGCTGCTCTTCCACCTGCCCCGGCGCTACGACGACCTGCGCGAGATGCGCAAGCTCGGCGAGCTGCGCGGAATCGAGGAGGGGACCGTCGTCAGTGCCCGCGTCCGGGTCGTCGACGTCCGCGTCGAGGGATCGTTCCGGCGCCGGATCCAGCGCACGATCGCCGAGTTCGAGGACGACACGGGCACCCTCGAGGCGACATGGTTCGGACGCCGCTTCATCGAGCGCCGCCTGTTCCCCGGCGCCGACATCATCGTCTCGGGCAAGCTCAAGCACTTCGGCCGGAAGCTGACCCTCGACAACCCCGACTTTCAGCCGGTCGGCGCCGAGGACGAGATGCTCCACGTCGGGCGGATCGTGCCGGTCTACCGCCTGACCGCCGGCCTCACCGCGGCCCGCCTCCGGATCGCGATGCGCGAGGCCCTCGATGCTGCCGGCACCCGATACGCGGAATACCTGCCGGCGCCGATCCTCGCAGAGGAATCGCTCGTCGGGATCGCCCGGGCCCTCGAGGACGCCCACTACCCGTCGACCTTCGAAGGCCGCGACGCAGCGCTCCTCCGCCTGGCCTTCGACGAGCTGCTCGCGCTGCAGCTCGGGATGGTCGGCCGGCGGCGCCAGCGCGGACGCGACGCCGCCCGCCCGATTCCGACCGACGCGGCCACCGATGCCGCCCTGCGCGCCTCGCTGACCGCGTCGATCGGACGCAAGCTCGGCCACGAGGTGACGCTGACCGCCGACCAGGACGGCGCGATCGCGGCGATCCGCGACGACCTCGCCGCCGAGACGCCCATGCTCCGCCTCCTCCAGGGCGACGTCGGCAGCGGCAAGACCGCGGTTGCGGCGTGGGCCCTGGCCGCCGCCGCCCGGAACGGACTCCAGGGCGCTCTCCTCGCCCCGACGGACCTGCTCGCCCGCCAGCATCACGCGACCCTCGCGGCGCTCCTCGAGGACGCGGCCGTGCCCGTCGAGCTGCTCACCGGCTCGCAGACCGCGGCCCAGGCGCGCCGAACGCTCGAGCTCGTGAAGTCCGGCCAGGCCCCGGTCGTCGTCGGGACCCACGCCCTGATCCAGGACCGGGTCGAGTTCGCCGCGCTCGGCGTCGTCGTCATCGACGAGCAGCACCGGTTCGGCGTCGAGCAGCGCGGCCAGCTCGAGGCGAAGGCCGGTGGCCACGCCCCGCACGTCCTGTTGATGACCGCGACGCCGATCCCGCGGACGCTCGGCCAGGTCCTGTACGCCGACCTCGACGTGTCCGACCTGCGAACGCCCCCGGAAGGCCGGATCCCGATCCGGACCGGGATTCGTCATCCGGACGCGCTGCGCCAGACGTGGGAGCGAGTCCGGGCCGAGGCGGCGGCCGGCAATCGGACGTTCGTCGTCGTCCCGCTGATCGACGAGGCCGAGCCGGCCGACGACGACGGGGCGTCCAATCCGACGATCTTCGATTCGTCCGCCCCGGCCGCCGCGGCCGAATCCGTTCGCCTGCGCGAGTTGCTCGCCCCGCTCCGGGTCGGGATGGTCCATGGCCGGATGAAGCCCGCCGAACGCGACGCCGAGATGTCGCGCTTCCGTGACGGCGAGCTTGACGTCCTCGTCGGAACGACCGTCATCGAGGTCGGGGTCGACGTCCCCGAGGCGACGATGATGATCATCGAGGGCGCCGACCGGTTCGGGCTGGCCCAGCTGCACCAGCTTCGCGGCCGGGTCGGCCGGGGCACCGTCGAGAGCTTCTGCGTCCTCGTCTCGGACTCGACCGACGAGACCGCCCAGGCCCGCCTCAAGGCTGTCGCCGAGATCCGCGACGGGTTCGAGCTTGCCGAGAAGGACTTCGAGCTGCGCCGCGAGGGCGACGTCCTGGGCCTGGTCCAGAGCGGTCTGCCGCGGCTGCGTGTCGCGTCGCTCCAGAACCGCGAGCACGTCGCCCTGGCTCGTCACGCCCGGGACCACGCCGAGGCTCTCCTCGACCCGGGTGGCCGGTTCGGTCCGGAGGCGGCGCCCCTCGTGCGCGAGCTGGAGCGCGGCTGGCTCGCCCGCGTCTGGGCCGGCGAACCGGCGAGCGGCGCGTGAGCCCTTCCCGTGGCTGACGCCGGTCGGGTGATCGCCGGGTCGGCGAAGGGTATCCGCCTCCGCGCCCCCGGCCCCGGCACGCGCCCGATCGCCGACCGGGTCAAACAGACGT
>JALYPW010000243.1 GCA_030856145.1 Chloroflexota bacterium
GCCTCAGCGAGCGGCTGGCCCAGCGCCTCAACGAGCTTGCCGGCGAGGAGCTCGTGCGGGCCCACCACGGGAGCGTCGCGCGCGAGCAGCGGATCCAGATCGAGGAGGACCTGAAGGCGGGCCGCTCGCCGGCGATCGTGGCCACCAGCAGCCTCGAGCTCGGGATCGACATGGGCGCCGTCGACCTCGTCATCCAGGTCGAGTCGCCGACCTCGGTCGCCCGCGGGCTCCCGCGGGTCGGCCGGGCGGGCCACCAGGTCGGCGCGCCGAGCAAGGGAGTGATCTTCCCCAAGTACCGCGGCGACCTGCTCGAGGCTGCGGTCGTCACGCGCCGGATGCACGAGGGCGCGATCGAGGCGACCCAGATCCCGCGCAACCCGCTCGACGTGCTCGCCCAGCAGATCGTCGCGATGACGGTCATGGACCCGTGGACCGTCGACGAGATCCTCGCCACGGTCAACCGCGCGACGCCCTACGAGACGCTCAGCCGGGAGGTCCTCGAAGGCGTCCTCGGCATGCTCAGCGGCGCCTACCCGAGCGACGAGTTTGCGGAGCTCAAGCCGCGCGTCATGTGGGACCGCACGACCGACGTTGTCGCCGGCCGGCGCGACGCCCGGATGGTGGCCGTGACGAGCGGCGGGACGATCCCGGATCGCGGCTTGTTCGGGGTCTTCATGGTCGGCGAGGCGGGGACGCCCGGCCGGCGGGTCGGAGAGCTCGACGAGGAGATGGTCTACGAGAGCCGGACCGGCGAGGTGATCACGCTCGGGGCGTCGAGCTGGCGGATCGAGGAGATCTCGCACGATCGGGTGACGGTGTCGCCTGCGCCGGGAGTCCCGGGCAAGCTCCCGTTCTGGCACGGCGACGCGGTCGGCCGGCCGATCGAGCTGGGACGGGCGCTCGGGGCGTTCGTCGGCGAGGCGGAGGCTGATCTGGGTCGCGGGGCGCGCGGCCGGGCGGGCATGATGACTCGCCTGCGCGAGCACCACAGCCTCGACGCCTGGGCGGCCGAGAACCTCGTCGCCTACCTCGAGGACGAGCGCGAGGCGGCCGGCGCCCTCCCGACGGACAAGCGGATCGTCGTCCAGCGCTTCCGCGACGAGCTGGGCGACTGGCGGCTGGTGATCCTGACCCCGTTCGGTGGCCGCGTCCATGCTCCCTGGTCGCTCGCCCTCGAGGCCCGGCTCGGCGAGCGACTGGCGAGCGAGGTCCGGACGATCTGGTCAGATGACGGGATCGCGATCCGCCTGCCCGACGGCGACGACGTCGCCGCAATCGCCGAGGAGCTCCTGTTCCCGGATCCCGAGGAGGTCGAGGACATCGTCGTCGGCCAGGTCGCGTCATCGGCCCTGTTCGCGTCGCGCTTCCGCGAGAACGCGGCCCGGGCATTGCTCCTTCCGCGCCGCCGGCCCGGGACCCGGACGCCGCTCTGGCAGCAGCGCCAGCGGGCCGCGGACCTGCTCGCGGTCGCTTCGCGCTACGGAAGCTTCCCGATCCTGGTCGAGACGTATCGCGAAGTCCTGTCCGACGTCTTCGACCTGCCCGCCCTGCGCGAGGTCCTCGGCGGCATCGCCCGGCGCGAGATCACGATCCACAGCGTCGAGACGCCGAAGGCCAGCCCGTTCGCGAGCAGCCTCCTGTTCGACTACGTCGCGGCATACATGTACGACGGCGACGCCCCGTTGGCCGAGCGCCGGGCCGGCGCCCTGACCCTCGACCGCGACCTGCTCCGCGAGCTACTCGGTCAGGAGGAGCTCCGCGAGCTGCTCGATCCCGACGCCCTGGCCGACCTCGAGCTGAATCTCCAGCTCCTCACCGATGACCGCCTCGCCTCGACGGCGGACCAGCTCCATGACGTCCTGCGCCGGCTTGGTGACCTGTCGGCCGACGAGATCGCTGCGCGCTGCGACCGCGGCGCGGCCAACGGTGACGCGTGGCTGACCGAGCTGATCGCCTCGCGGCGCGCCGTCGCGGCCCGGATCGCGGGAGACGAGCGCTGGATCGCGATCGAGGACGTCGCCAGGTACCGCGACGGAGTCGGCGTCTCGCCCCCGGCTGGCGTCCCGGACGCGTTCCTCGGTCCGGCTGGCGGCGCCCTTGACGGGCTCCTCGCCCGCTACGCCCGAACCCATGGGCCTTTCCTGACGCCCGATCCGGCCCGTCGCTGGGGTCTCCTGGGCGGGCTTGTCGAGGACGCCCTGGAGCGGTTGCTCAGCGCCGGCACGGTCCTGCGCGGCGAGTTCCGACCCGGCGGCGCCGAACGCGAGTGGATCGACCCCGATGTTCTCCGCCTCCTGCGCCGTCGCTCGCTCGCCCGCCTGCGCAAGGAGGTCGAGCCGGTCGATCCGGCGGCGTTCGCCCGCTTCCTGCCGGCCTGGCAGGGCGTGACGACGGCCGGTGCGACGCCGGCACCGCTGCGCCCCACGGCCGCCCTCGAGCGGCTCGCTCAGGTCGTCGACCAGCTCGCCGGCGTCGCCCTGCCGGCCTCGGTCCTGGAGCGCGACATCCTGCCGGCCCGCGTCCCCGGCTACCAGCCGCGACTGCTCGACGAACTCGGTGCCCTCGGCGAGGTCGCGTGGGTGGGGCGGGGGAGCCTCGGCCGTGACGACGGCCGGATCGTCCTCGTCCGGCCGGGGCGCGAACTGGTCCGCCCGGCCGGCTCGGTGGACGCGACCGAGCGCCCGTCCGATCCGCGCCATGACCGGATCCGCGAGCATCTCGAGCGGCGCGGCGCCTCGTTCTATCGCGAGCTCTTCGCCGCGGCCGGTGGCGGCGCAGACCGCGACGTGCTCGACGTCCTGTGGGATCTCGTCTGGGCGGGTGAGGTCACGAACGACACCTTCGCCCCACTCCGCGCCCTGCGCTGGAAGCGGACCGATGGCAGCATGCGTCGCCGCGGATCGGGTCGGCTGACCTCGCTCGGACCACCCGAGGCAGCGGGCCGCTGGTCGCTCGTCGAGCCGCCGCCGGGCTCGCCGACGGAGCACCTCCACGCCACCGCCCTCGCGCTCCTGGACCGACACGGGATCGTGACTCGCGAGGCCGTCGCGTCCGAAGGGATCGACGGCGGCTTCTCCGCGGTCTATCCGATCCTGCGCGCGCTCGAGGAGGCCGGTCGGATCCGGCGCGGCTACTTCGTCGATGGTCTCGGGGCCGCGCAGTTCGCGCTCGCCGGTGCGATCGAGCGGATGCGCTCCGTTCGCGAGCCGGGCCGCGACGCCTCGGAGCGATTGGTCCATCTGCTCGCGGCCTCGGATCCGGCCAATCCGTACGGTGCCGCGATCGCCTGGCCGCGCCGCGGCGAGAACGATCGCAGGCCGCTCCAGCGCGCAGCCGGCGCGTACGTCGTGACCGTTGACGGTGTCGCAGCCCTGTACGTCGATCGCGGTGGCGGCTCCCTCCAGGTCCTGCCGGCCGGCGACGAGCCGGACGTCGGTGAAGCGGCCGCCCGGGCGCTCGGGGCGCTCGTCGGCAACGGCCGGACGCGCGAGATCGTGATCACCAAGGTCGATGGCGGACCCGTCGCCGAGTCGCCCTTCCGCGATCGACTGATCGGCGCGGGCTTCGTCCCGGCCTACCGCGGCCTGGTCCTGCGCGCGACCCGTGCCTGAAGGCGACACCCTCCACCGAACGGCCCACGGGCTGGCCCCGCATCTCGTCGGGAAGGCCGTGACGGCGGCTCGGGTCCGGGCCGGCGGGCCGCAGGTCCAGCGGATCGTCGGGGCCACGATCACGAGCGTCGAAGCCGTCGGCAAGAACCTCTTGATCCGGTTCGACAACGATCTCGAGCTCCGGACCCACCTTCGGATGAACGGGTCGTGGCACCGCTACCGGCCCGGCGAGCGCTGGCGTCGGCCGCCGTCTGCCGCCCGGCTCGTCCTCGAAGTTCCGGGCGCGGTCGCGGTCTGCTTCGATGCCCCGGTCGTCGAGCTGTTCGAGGCACGCGCGGAGTCGATCCACCCGACGATCGCCCGGCTCGGACCGGACCTCCTGGATCCCGACTGGGGCGACGGCCACGCGGCGGAGGCGCGGCGCCGGCTGCGCGATCCGGCCCGCGCGACGCTGACGATCTCCGAGGCGCTCCTCGACCAGCGCGCGCTGGCGGGCATCGGCAACATCTGGCGCAACGAGACGCTCTTCCATGAGCGGGTCTGGCCGTGGACGCCCGTGGCCGATCTCGATGACGTCATCCTGGACGGGCTCGTCGCGACCGCCCGTCGCCTGCTCCGGGCCAGCGTCGACGTCCCGTCGGGCCGATCGCCGATGTGGGTCTATCGGCGGACGGGCCGGCCGTGCCGCCGCTGCGGGACGCTCATCCGATCCGCCCCACTCGCCAGCGCGATGCCCCGGACAACGTTCTGGTGCCCGGCCTGCCAGGTGGAGCCGGAGCGCGGTCCATGACGACCGTCGACGTCGCCTGCTCCGGCGACGGGCGCGCTGGGTGGACGTGCTTTGTCGCGATCCTCGACGGAGACCGGCATGTCTCAGAGCACGAGGTTCGGGTGGCCGCGGGGGATCTCGCGCGCCTGGCGCCCGGCGCCGCCGACCCCGCCGACCTCGTCGAGCGCTCGTTCGCCTTCCTCCTCGAGCGCGAGTCGCCCGGGAGCATCCTCCGCTCCTTCGACGTGACGGCGATCGGCCGCTTCTTCCCCGACTACGAGGCGACGATCCGGCGCAAGGCCTGAGCGGCGCGGCGCGTATCATCGCCGCCGTGTGCGAGCACTTCGTCGCGCGGGCCAGCGAGCCATTCCGGATCGACGACCTCTGGCCGTTCACCGAGCGCCTCGAGCGGTTCGGGCTGGCGGGCTTCGGTTGGGGCGCCGCCTGGCTCGCTGCCGACGCGAGGCTGGATGGCCATCGTGACATCCGGGCCTTCCGCGACGACCCGGCTCGGGCTGACGTCGGCGGCCAAGAGACGACGAGCGTCCTCGTCCACCTTCGTCGGCCCTCGAAGCTCTCGACCCTGCAGCTGCCCGACACCCAGCCCTTTACCGATCCGGCGGGCCGATTCGCGTTCAGCCACAACGGCGACCTCCGCGACATCCGATCCCACAGGCGACGCTACCGGGCCGAGGGACGGATCGCCGGCCGGGCCGACACCGAGGTTGGCCAGCGCTGGCTCGAGGACGCCTGGGCAAACTGCCCGTCTGCCGGCGAAGCGCTCCGGGCCCTGCACGCGACGTTCGGTGGCCAGGCGAACCTCGCGACGATCGAGCCGACGGGCGTCGTGACCCACCATGCCGGCAACACCGAGAACCCCGTGTTCGCCTTCCGCCTGGGCCGGATCGGCGTCGTGGCGACCGGCCTGTACTCGCTCGATCGATCCGTGTTCCGGCTGGCGGCGATCGGGGCGACGGAGCGACGCCTCGTGCGGCCGGGTGCCGCCATCGCCCTCGAGGCGTCGGGCCGCGCCGTCCCTGCCTGAGCGCCGCTTGGCCGTGATCCGACGGATTCGCAACACTCCGCAGCGACGCGCGTCGTAGGCTTCGACAACGGGCACGTTTCGGGGGGAACGGAGGAGGAAACGTGGAGAGCACCGATCCCGATGCGGGCCGCCGTCCGACGGCCGACCTGCCGATCGGCCACCTGGTCCGGATCTCGCTGTACTGGCTGGGCCTGACCGCGATCGACGGCGCCGTCGGCGTCTTCATCCAGAACCGACTCAACTACGACGCCTTCGTGCCCGAGCTCGAGATCGGGCGGACGCTGTTCCTCCTGTCGATCCCGGTCGCGGTCCTCTCGATCCTCATCCAGCCGACCGTCGGGGCGATCAGCGACTACACGGTCAGTCGCTGGGGCCGGCGCAAGCCGTACATCGTGTTCGGCTCGCTCCTCGACCTCGTCTTCCTTGCCGGGATCGCCACGGCCAACAATGTCCTCATGCTCGGCGCCTTTGCCGCCCTGCTGGCGATCAGCACCAACATCGCCCGTGGGCCGTTCCAGGGCTACGTGCCGGACCTCATCGCGGAGCGCCAGGTGGGCATGGCCAGCGCCCTCGTCGGCCTGATGCAGATCCTTGGCAATGTGGTCGGCTTCCTGCTCGTGACGGTCGCCGTTGCGTTCGATCGGATGGAGTTGGCGATCGCCGCCGTCGCGGTTGTCGAGTTGGCCACGATGGTCGCCGTGGTGGTCCGGGTCAGCCCTGGTCCGCGGCCACTCGATCGAGCCGGCCGCTCATGGCTCACGATCGCCAGGACGGCCTGGGGCAGCGACATCCTCCGCGAGCGCTCCTACGTCTGGCTCGTCGTATCCCGCCTGTTCTTCCTCATGGGCGGCGCGATGCTCGTCAACCTCGTGATCACCTATCTGAACCTGACCCACGGCCTGTCACAAGGTCAGGCCAACGGAACGAACACGATCCTGCTCGTCGTGGTCGTGATTGCCAACCTGATCGCGATCGTGCCAAGCGCCCGCGTGTCCGATCGGATCGGGCGCAAGCCGGTGATCTACGCGAGCTGCGTGGTCGGCGCGGCAGGCCTGCTGATCGCCGCATTCGCGCCGTCGGTCCCGTACCTGTTCGTCGGGGCGTTCCTCTTCGGGGCGTCCGCCGGCACGTTCCTGGCCGTGGACTGGGCCCTCATCACCGACATCATTCCGCGCGCCTCATCCGGTCGCTACATGGGGCTGTCGAACGTCGCGACCGGCTCGTCGACGGTCTTCGCCGTCATGACCGGCGGCCTGGCGCTCGACTTCTTCAACACCAACTTCGGGCGGGGGACCGGTCCCCGGGCCGCATATGTCCTCGGGGCCGTCTACTACGTGATCGCAATGATCTGCCTGCGACCGGTCGTCGAGCCCGATCGCCGAACGCGTTCGACGCCTCCCGCCGTCGGCAGCTGAGCCCGCGCCGCTGCCCTGAGGCGCGCCGCCGGCCGGTCATGCACCGAGTGGGGCAACCGACGGCTGGGCCAGCGCTCGGACGCCGTCTGATGCGCTGGGTGCACGGAATGACGGCTGGAGGCGCGAATCATGTCCGTCGAGGGCGTCCGCGGGCGGTCCGGACGTCCGTTCATGCAGTCGCTGCACCAAACGCGCCCGGCCGGTCGAGTCGCGCCGTCCGGTTCGCTCGCGGCCTGAGCCGGAGTGACGGTCAGCCGCGCAGGGAGCCTCCACCGGTCGGCTCAGTCCGGTCGCGCTCCAGCGATCCGGGCGGCTGCGGGGCGGTGCCCTGCCGTGCGTCCGGTGTTCCATGCGGCAGGCCGAGCCAGTTCCGGACGCGCCGGGTGAGCGATCGACGCTCGGCGCGCCACGTCTCCAGGTGGACCCACCACCAGTCGGGCCGAAGCCAGCCGAACGGGTCAGGTTGCCGCCACAGGACCGGAACGAGGGCCCACAGGAACACGATGTAGTCGAGCCGGAGCGGCCGTCGACCGAAGCCGAACAGGGCCTCGAGCTGGGCAATCGTGCCCGGCAGCGTGGCAAGGCTGAGCAGGATCGACACCGCCAGGAAGGCCAGGCCGTACAGCCGGGCGCGCGGCGCCAGGACGATCAGGAACACGACCGGAACCCACTTCATCCACGATGCGATTGCCCACAGAACCCCGGCCAGGAGCGGCCCGCTGAACTGCGCGCCCCAGAGCAGCAGGGTCAGTGGCAGGTTGATGTTGCCGGTGTCGAGGTTGGCCCCGAACGGGAAGCCCAGCAGGGCGACGAGAAGGGCGGTCTGGAGCGGGCGCTGGCGGTAGGCCCAATGGATCGTCCAGAGCAGTCCGAGGATCGTGCCGCCGCGCCAGACGAACCACGCGACGTCCCACGGCAGGAGGGCCCACGGCGCGAACCCGGGCAGCATCCACGGGGCGTAGACGTAGGGCAGGAACGGGCCGGTCGGGCGGTACGGGTCGCCGCCGCCGAGCCAGATCCGGACCGCCGCCCAGTAGGCCCGGGCGTCGGCGCCGGCCGGCTCGCCGCGAGCCACCAGCGCCGCTGCGAGAGCGCCGAACGTCACGATCAGGAGGGCCATCGCGAGGAGCCGACGCCGATCGTGGAGGCGATTGACCTCGTGGCGGAGCGCCCGCCGAAACACGGCCGCCCGACGACGGTGAGGGTTCGCGAGCCCGGCCGGTCGGACGCCGGCGGGCGTGCCGGTGTCCGGCCCTGGCGTCGCTGCGTCCACCCTCGTCATCGTCCGGCATTCTGGCACGCGCGCGGCGCCTTCCCATCGGAGCGGCGCCGAACTGCAACGATCTGCATGACGCGGCCGGCCGTCCCGCCCACGATCGTCGCGCTATCCTTCCCCGATCCGAGCGGAGGAAGCGCGCGTCCGTGACCGACGGGACCGTCATCATCATCGGCGGAGCCGAGGACAAGATCCGCGACCGGGTCATCCTTAATCGATTCGTCGCGCTCGCCGGCGGCCGGGACGCGACGATCGCGGTGATCTCGACGGCGTCGAGCCTCGGCACCGAGGCCGGTGAGCGCTACCGCCAGATCTTCACCGACCTCGGGGTCGCGGCGGTCCGGCCGCTCCACGCCTCGACGCGTCCGCAGGCCAACGATGAGAGCGTCGCCCTTGCCCTGCGCGACGCGACCGGCGTATTCCTGACCGGCGGCAACCAGCTGAAGCTCGCCTCGACGATCGGGGGGACGCGCCTGGCCGACACGATGCTCGAGCGATTCCGGCACGGAGCGGTCATGGCCGGGACGTCGGCCGGGGCCTCGGCGATGAGCAGCCACATGATCGCGTTCGGGGCGTCGGGTGCCACCCCGAAGCACCGCATGGCCCAGATCGCGGCCGGCCTCGGGATGCTGCCCGGCGTGATCGTCGACCAGCACTTCCAGCAGCGCAACCGGCTCGGCCGGCTGCTGTCCCTGATCGCCCAGAACCCGTCGCTCCTCGGCCTCGGCGTGGACGAGGACACGGCGGGCGTCGTCGGCCCGGATCACGTCATGGAGGTGATCGGCCGGGGGAGCATCACGGTGATCGACGGTGCCGCCTCGGAGACGGACGCGTGGGAAATTCGGGGCCACAAGCCCCTGATGATCAGCGGCGTCGTCCTTCATTCGTTGCCGGCCGGGTACCGCTTCGACCTCCGCCGCCGTCACCGCCTCGCGACGCCGACGCTCCACGCCCTGCCCGGCGGGATCGAGGAAGCCGCCTCGAGCTGAGTGATCGGGCCGCACGGCGCGCGGGGCTCGCGATCGTTCAGGCGGTCGATTGACGGCAGACCGGCGGGCCGACTCCGGGCCTCGACCCGGGTACACTCGTGGCCCGGCGGAGAGGCGGCAGGAGGGCCCCGTGGCGCAAGCAGCACCAGGATCTCGAGCGAAGAAGGCGACGTCGGCCAGCGCGACTGGCGCGCCCCGGCGGCGGCGCTCGCCCGACGGTCCGGCGAGCGGCGCAACGCCCCAGCCCACCCTGCGGATCCTCGAGACCCGGATCCTGCGCGGCCCGAACTACTGGGCCCGCGAGCCGGTCGTCCGGATGGTCGTCGACCTCGGCGTCCTCGAGGGCTTCCCGAGCAACAAGATCCCGGGCTTCACCGACGCCCTCGTCGGGATCCTGCCGAGCCTGGAGGATCACGCCTGCAGCCTCGGCCGCCGGGGCGGCTTCATCACTCGGTTGCGGGAGGGCACGTGGGCCGGCCACATCGCCGAGCACATCGCCCTCGAGCTCCAGAACCTGGCTGGCACCGACGTTCGCCACGGCAAGACCCGGAGCACCGGCGAGCGCGGCCGCTACAACGTGATCTACGAGTTCCGCGAGGAGGGCGTCGGGATCGAGGCTGGCAAGCTCGCCGTGAACCTCGTCAACTACCTCGTCGCCCCGGACGACCCGGCCACGGTGCTCGACTTCATGGCCGAGATGGAGCGCCTGATCCGGCTGGCCGAGAAGTCTGCCTTCGGGCCATCGACCCAGGCGATCCTCGACGAGGCGGCCAGCCGCGACATCCCGTTCATCCGGCTCGACCGACACTCCCTGGTCCAGCTCGGACAGGGGGTCCACCAGCAGCGGATCCGGGCGACGATGACGTCGAAGACGTCGGCGATCGGGGTCGACATCGCGAGCGACAAGAGCCTGACCAACCGGCTCCTCGACTCGGCCGGGCTGCCGGTGCCCAGAAGCGCCGTCGTCACCACCGAGGAGGCGACCGTCGAGGCCGCTCATCGGATCGGCTTCCCCTGCGTCGTCAAGCCGCTCGACGGCAACCACGGCCGGGGCGTCCATCTCGACTTGCGCTCCGACGAGGCCGTGCGGGCCGCGTTTGCCGGCGCGCTCGCCCAGAGCCGCAGTGGCGACCTGGTCGTCGAGAGCTTCGTCGCTGGCAATGACTACCGCTGTCTCGTGATCGGCGGGGTCGTCGCGGCGATCGCCGAGCGCGTACCGGCCAGCGTGACCGGCGACGGTGAACACACGATCCGCCAGCTCGTCGCGACCGCCAACCAGGACCCCCGGCGCGGCATCGGCCACGAGAAGGTCCTGACCCGGATCAAGGTCGACGCCGCCGCCGAGGCGCTCGTCGCGGAGCAGGGCTTCGGGCTGGACACCATCCTGCCCGAGGGAACGTTCGTCAAGCTCGCCCTGACGGGCAACATGTCGACCGGCGGCACGTCGATCGACCGGACGATCGAGGCCCACCCGGATAACGTCGAAATCGCCGAGACGGCGGCCCGGATCGTCGGCCTGGACATTGCCGGGATCGACTTCATCTGCCCGGACATCGCCTCGCCCGTCCGCGAGACCGGCGGCGCGATCGTCGAGGTCAACGCCGCGCCGGGCTTCCGGATGCACACCCATCCGACCGAGGGCGAGCCGCAATACGTCGCCCGGCGCGTCATCGACGGCCTGTTCCCACCTGGCTCCCCGTCCCGGATCCCGATCGTCGCGGTCACCGGCACGAACGGCAAGACGACGACGGTCCGGATGATCGCCCACATCCTCAAGCTCAAGGGCAAGCGCGTCGGGATGACCTCGACCGACGGCATCGTGATCGACGGCCGCATGATCAAGAAGGGCGACATGTCCGGCCCGAAGTCGGCCCAGATGGTCCTCCAGAACCCGACGGTCGACACGGCGGTGTTCGAGGTCGCCCGGGGCGGCATCCTGCGCGAGGGCCTCGGCTACGACCGCAACGACGTGGCGGTCGTCACGAACGTCACGGGCGACCACCTCGGCATCGGCGGGATCGACTCGCTCGGCCAGCTGGCCAACGTCAAGGGGGTCGTCGTCGAGGCCGTGCCCCGCTCAGGCACCGCGGTCCTCAACGCCGACGACGCTCACGTCTACCGGATGGCCCGCCACTGCGCCGGCAAGGTCGTCCTCTTCAGCATCGCCAGCCAGAAGGGCGAGGACGGCTACGACCGGGTCGACGGCCACACCGCCCGGGGCAACGCGGCGTTCGTCCTGAAGGCCGGGCCCGAGGGCGAACTCATCGTGCTGCGCCACGGGCCGCGCACGATGCCGGTCCTGTACACCCACCTGATCCCGGCGACCTTCGGCGGCAAGGCCCGGATGAACGTCGCCAACGCCCTGGCCGCCGCTGCCGCCGCGTGGGCCGCCGGCGCCCACCTTCACGACATCCGGCAGGGTCTGCGGACGTTCTCCACCACGTTCTTCCAGGCGCCGGGCCGGCTGAACCTACTCGACGTGGGGGGCATCCGGGTCGTGATCGACTACTGCCACAACGTCGACGGGATGCGCCAGCTCGCGGACTTCGTCGAGCGGATGATGACCGAGCCGCAGTCGAAGGCGGGCCGGATCGGGCCCAGCTCCAACGGCCGCATCCGGAGCGGTCGGGCGATCGGCGTGATCGGGATCCCCGGCGATCGGCGCGACGCGGACCAGCGCGAGTACGGCGCGATCGCTGCGCGTGCATTCGACGAGATCATCGTCCGCGAGGACAAGAACCTGCGCGGGCGGGCGCCGGGCGTCTCGGCCGGCAACGTCATCGAGGGCGTCAGGGCCGCTCGGACGGCCGGTGCCCGGGTCCTGAAGGCCGACAAGACGCTCGACGAGATGACCGCCGTCCGGACCGCCCTTCGCCGGGCGGCGCCGGGCGACCTGATCGTGTGCTGCGTCGACGACGCGATCGGCGTGTATCGCGAGGCGATGGCCGCCGCCGGTTCCGGTCGCGGGGCGACGGCCTTCGCGGACCCCGGCGAGCTCGACGTGCCGGAGGGCTGATGAGCCGGCTCTCGCGGTTGGACATCGACGCCTACCGGGCGTGGCTTGTCGAGGAGTCGTTCAGTGGCATCGTCCACGTCGCCGGTGACGACGACGAGGAGCCGCTGACGATCGCGATGGGGCTGGCCAACCGCGCCGCAGGCCTGCCGATCCATCCGGGGACCCGGTTCGGGACGGCGTCGACGACGAAGCTCCTGACCGGCCTCCTGGCCGCCCGCCTCGTCGAGCGCGGCGTCGTCCGCTACGAGGATCGCCTCGTCGACCTGCTCGGTCCCGAGGTCCGCCCGCAGGACCTCGACGAGCGCGTCACCCTCCACCACCTCCTCAGCCACACATCCGGCGTGGGCGACTACGCGGACGAATACGACGGGCCGCCGTACGAGCAGATCTGGGAGGTGGTCCCGCCGGGCGCCATCCGCGGTCCACGCGATGTCATCCGGCGCTTTCCCGATCTGAGCCGGACGAGCGATCCCGGCGATGCGGTGCGCTACAACAACGGCGCCTACGTCCTGGCGGGGGTCGCCCTCGAGGAAGCCTCCGGTCGCACCTTCTACGAGCTCGTCCGGGACGAGGTCTTCGATCCGCTCGGAATGGCGTCGAGTGGCTTCTGGGCCCTGGACGACGCCGCCGAGCCCGACCTCGCGATCGGCTACCAGCCGCCGGATCCCGAGGCCGCTCCGGGCTCATTGGCCGCGACCTGGCGGACGAACGTCCACGGGCTGCCGGCGATGGGCCAGCCGGACGGCGGCGCGCAGGCGACCGCAGCGGATCTCGTTCGCTGCCTCGACGCGCTGACCGGCCGCCGACTCGGCGCGGGGTACCTGTCCGCGGACGCGCGGGCACGGCTGATCGGGCCGTACGCGACGAGCGAGGACATGCAGGCGGACCTCGGGCTCGGGGCGATCACCGCTGGCGGCGACGGCCCGGCGCGGATCGGCCATGCCGGCGAGGACCCGGGGTTCAGCTGCCGTTGCTGGGTCTACGTCGCGACGGGCGAGCGGGTCGTCGTCCAGTCGAACGTCACCGACGGGTCGTGGCAGCCGTTCAAGCGCCTCGACGAGCTCCTGACCGAGGCGACGACCGCCTGACGGTCGTGCCCGGAGGCATCCTCAGGGGTGGCGGGAGCGGCCCTGAAAGCGCGGGATCAGGGTCGTGAGCTCGGCGCTGATGTCGATCGGGCGGGCGCCCAGCTCAGCGAGGAGGGCGAAGACCTCGTCGCGCTCCTCGTGGCACATCAGGACGATCACGCGCGGCGAGTCCGGCTTCGCGGAGCCCTCGCCATTGCGGGCGAGCTCGGAGCGGAGGGCCGCGGTCTCCGACTCGTAGATCGGGACCTCGGTTGCCACGACGCCGGCCCCGGTGACCCCGGCCATGATCTCGCCGACGATCGACTCGCGGCTCCGGCCGCGAAGGTACTTCAGCGTCTCCTTGATCGCGATCCGCTGGGCTCGCTTGGCGGCGATCCGGCCGATCCCGCGGAGGGTGTCGTCGGGCCGGTCACCGGCGGTCCCGATGATCGCGGTGATCGGGGCCATCCGGCCCGCGGCGCCGCTGGCGATGCCCTCGGCAACGTCGAGCAGGGCGCTCACTCCGGCCTCGTTGTGGGCGAAGTCGATGATCACCACGCGCGACCCGAGCCGGAAGAGGTTCAACCGGCCGGGCGACCGATCCGAGGTCGGCTGGAAGTCGGCGAGGCCGTCCCGGAGCTGGGCGAGGGTGATCCCGAGGCCGCGCGTCGCCCCGGCCGCGGCGAGGGCGTTCGCGACGTTGTGCCGGGCGAGGCCGCCGAGGGTGATCGGGACGCGGTCGACCTCGATGATCCGGTGCTCGACGGGCTCGCCGGCCGTGCCGTCTCCACGTTCCGCGCCGGGCCCGTGATGGCCATCGATCTCGACCAGCCAGCCGTCGCGGAGCACGTAGCCGCGACCGCCGCCGGCCACGGTCCGGCGGACCGCGCTCGCACTCGCGCCGCCGTCGCCGAGCGAGAACATCGCGACGTTGGAGCGCACCCGCCGGGCGATCGCGGCGACGAGGCGGTCATCCGCGTTCAGGACGGCCCAGCCGCCTTCGCGTGTCGCGCGGGCCACGGTCGACTTGACCTCGGCGAGCTCCGGCAACGTGTGGATCCCCTGGAGGTCGAGGTGATCCGACGAGACGTTGGTGACGACGCTCGCGTCGTTGGATTCGTAGCCCATCCCGCGCAGGACGAGACCGCCGCGGGCCGTTTCGAGGACGGCAACGTCGAGATCCGACCGCTCCAGGATCTGCCACGCCCCAGCAGGGCCCGTCCAGTCGCCGGCCTCGACGAGCCGCTCGTCGACGAGGATCCCGTCGGAGGTCGTCGTCCCGACGCGCTGGCCGGCGACCTTGAGGATGTGGGTGATCAGGCGGGTCACGGTGCTCTTGCCGTTCGTGCCGGTGATCGACACGATCGGGAACCGCCGGTCGGCGTCGCGGATCCAGGCCGGCGGCGTTGTGCGCGCATCCGTGATCCGCGCCGTCCAGCGGGCGACGAGCCGCTCCTGGGCGCCGGTCAGGTGCGCCCGCCGGACCGGCGACACGTCGCGGTCCGTGAAGGCAAGGGCGGCCTCGGCGATCGTTCGAGCACGCTCGGCTCCTGTCCATGGGAACGAGACGATCCAGTGCCCGGGGTCCGACGAGCGATGGACGACGACGCCACCGCGGCCCTCACCGTGATCGACCCGCAGGCGGCGCAGCCAGGCGACGAACGCGTCGATGTCGAGCGGCCATACCTTGGCCGGGACATCCGCCCCGAGATGAACGAGGAGGTGCCGGCCGGGGCTCCGGATGCCGTACCACGTCCGCCGCCGGCCGATCGCGACCTCGACCTTGACCACCGGCTCGAGCCGGTAGACGTTCGGGCCCTCGAGCAGTCGGATCTCGATGAGTCGCACAGTCCGGGCAGGATAGCAACCCGCATCGCCGGCGAACGGTCCGGCTCGTAGACTCATCCGATGCAGACCTCCTCCGCTCCCGGGGCGGCCGTGGCCGCCGCCGAGCTGACCGCGCTCGAGGCGGCCGTCCGGGCCGATGAGACCGCCTACCTGGCCGACCTCGAGCGGCTCGTCAACATCGACTGTGGCTCGTACACCCCGGCCGGCGTCGACGTGGTCGGGCAGTTCGTGGCGTCGTTCATGGCGGCCCACGGAGCGCGGGTCCGGCTCGTCCCGGATCCGGCCGGTCGGCTCGGCCAGACGGTCATCGGGACGTGGGACGGGCCCCATGGGACGCCGGGCGGACCGCGAGTCCTGCTGATCGGGCACATGGACACGGTGTTCGACCCGGGCACGGCCACCGAGCGCCCGTTCGTGATCGACGCCGACGGAATCGCCCGCGGGCCGGGCGTCACCGACATGAAGTCCGGGCTCCTCGCCGGGCTGTACGCGGTCAAGGCCCTGGTCGCGGCCGGGCCGCTGCCCTTCGAGCGCCTCACCTACGTCGCCAACCCGGACGAGGAGATCGGCTCGCCGTCCTCGACTCCGCACATCCGTGAGATCGCGGCGGAGTCGGACGTCTGCCTCGTCCTCGAGTGCGCCCGCGCGAACGGCGACATCGTCTCGTCACGCAAGGGGATCCTCGATGCCCAGGTCACGGTCACCGGGCGTGCCGCCCACGCCGGCGTCGAGCCCGAGAAGGGCCGCTCGGCGATCCTGGCCGCGGCCGATCTCGTGACCCGGCTCCACGCCCTCAACGGCCGCTGGGATGGAGTGACGATCAACGTCGGGGTGATCGACGGCGGGACGCGGCCGAACGTCGTCGCCGAGCGCTGCTCGTTCGAGGTGGACGTCCGGGCGATCCGCCGGGCCGATCTCGAGGCGGCCGAGGCCGAGATCCGCTCGATGCTCGGGTCGCTGGTCGTGCCCGATGTGAGCGCCGAACTGGAGCCGATGGCCCAGTGGTGGCCCATGGAGAAGCTGGAGCGCTCGGGACGTCTCGTCGAGCACGCCCAGGCGGTCGCCCGCCGACTCGGGTTCGAGGTGCGCGACGCGGCGACCGGCGGCGCGTCCGACGCGAACACGACGTCGGGGATGGGGGTCGCGTCGATCGATGGCCTCGGCCCGGTCGGCGGGATGGATCACTCGCCCGCGGAGTACCTCGACGTCGCCTCGATCGTGCCCCGGACCACGCTCCTGGCCGGCCTGCTGCTGGCGATCGGGCGAGATCCGGTGGTCGCGGAGTGGCGGGCCGCGGGCCCGGTCGTCGGCGGCGCATGACCGCGACCCGCCGGCGCATCTTCTCGGGCGGGCCATATGAGGCGCGCTACGGCTACAGCCGGGCGGTCGCGGTCGGTGATTCCTGCTGGGTTGCCGGCACGACGGACGCCGGGCCCGACGGGATCTCGCTCCATCCCGGTGACGCCGCGGCCCAGGCGCGCGCTGCCTGGGCGATCGCAATCGGCGCGCTCGCCGAGGCCGGGTTCGCCGTGGCCGACGTCGTGAGGACCCGGGCGTTCATCGTTCGGGCGGAGGACGCACAGGCGGTGGCCGCGGTGAACGGCGCGCTGTTCGGCGAGGTCCGGCCGGCCGCGACCATCGTCCGGGTCGCGGGCCTGATCGACCCGTCGATGCTCGTCGAAGTCGAGCTCGAGGCCCGCCGCGGCTGACGCCGCTCAGGCCAGCCCGGCGAGGCGTCCGATTGCAGCGATCGTGACGGCGACGGCGAGGCCGAGGAAGAGATCGTGGCGCCAGCGGACGATCGCGATGCAGGCGATCACCGACAGCCATGGCAGGCCGACGACGAAGACCGACCGGCCATCCGTCGTCGCGACCATGACGTTGACGGCGGCAAGCGCCGCGAGCACGGCCGGACCGACGAGTTGGAGATAGTCGAGGACGCGCCGGGGCATGCGATCGATGGCCGGGTTGAGCAGCCCGATCGCCCGCGACGGATAGGTCACCGCAAACATCAGGACCGCGAGCGGAACGAGGTCGGTGGTCATGGCGGCGGAACCGACTCGTCGTTGCTGGCCGAGCCGCCCGGCGTCCGCGGCATCCCATAGTGGCTTGCAGAGGCAGGCGTCCCGATCGGCGCCTCCTCGTGCGCCTGGCTCGCCGGCACGAGCAGCCCGACGATGGGCCCCAGGACGCCGCCGGCGATGATTCCGATCGTCGGCCCGACCGCGAGCGATGCGACGACCCCGAGCGCGGCGCCCGCGACTGCGGCCACGACCTCGCGACGGCCCGTGATCAACCCGACCATGAGGCCGGCCATCGCCGCCGGGAAGATCACGTCGATTCCGAACCGCTTCGGCTCGACGATCGCGTCGCCGAGCATCACCCCGGCGAACGTGGCGAGGTTCCACGGAATCAGGGTCGTCACGATCGCCGGGTACCAGTAGCCCATCCAGTCGTAGCGGCCGAGACGTCGGAAGTGGGCGACCGACAAGGCGAATGCCTCGTCGGTGAGCAAGTGGGCCGCAATCGCGCGCTCGCCCAACGATCGCCCCCGAAACCACGGGGCGAGCGCGGCCGAGTAGAGCGCGTGGCGGGCGTTGAGCAGAAACGTCAGGAGTGCGATCGCCGGCCAGGCGAGGCCGGTCACGACGTAGCCGATCACGGCGAACTGGGCCGCCCCGCCGAACGCGATGAGGCTCATCGCCATCGCCTCGATCGGCGAGAAGTGGCCAACGGTTCGGGCGGTCAGGCCATACACGAAGCCAAAGCCGACGGCGCTGACGACGATCCCGAGGCCGTCGATGACGAGCCGGCGACGGGCTCCGCGCAGATCGCCCGCGGTGGGCAGTCCGGCCGGATGTGCCCTCGTTCCCGAGGTCAGCGGAGGAACGTCTTCGCGCAGGTCCCGTCGCAGACGACGAACAGGGCGTGCTTCTCGACCGCGTAGCCCGCGACGTGGAGGAGGCCCGGGCAACCCGCGGTCGGGCACTTCCAGACCCACCAGCGCTCGTTCGCGTCGACCGGCGTCGCCTCGGCCGACAGGGTTGCGGACAGGCCCTCGCGCTCGGCGAGGAGGGTCCCGATCCGGGCGGCCCGTTCGGCCTCGGTCTCGCTCGTGTACGGATAGCTCTGGCCGACGTTCGAGGTCACGGACGCCTCCTGGATCAGGTGGGGAAGGCCGGTGACGGCGTCGTGTGAGCGCAGCCCGCCACCGGTGGCACGGAGTCTAGATTAAGGACTGTCGCAGCGGAACGACGATGGCCGCGTTGCCGCTTGCGGTCCTCGGCGGCGCCTTGCCCTCGTCGCCCCTCTGCGACGAACGCGGTCGGGGCTTCAGCGCGATGAACGCTGTCGGGCGGCTACCAGACGGCGGGCAGGCCGGCGCTGCGCGGGTCGGTGGCGGCGGCGACCGAGCCGTCGGCTGAGGCGGGCCCGCCGTCCACGAGCTCGATCGCGTGGGCGTGGCCGAGCGCGCCGTTGAACGGGATCGTGCGCGTCACGGGATGGCCCATCGTTTCGAGGGTGTCGAGGACGGCCGCGGAATAGCGCCGTTCAGCCCGGACGTCGATTGGTGGCGCGAAGTGCTCATTGCCGTCGACAAACCAGCGCGGAGCCCCGACGGCCGTCGCCACGTCGACCGCGCCATCGACGAGGGCCGACACGACCTGGGCATGGACCTGCGGCTGGGCGTCGCCGCCCATGGCCCCGGTCACGATCCACGGCCGCCGCTCGCCGGCTCGGAACAGCATCCCGGGGAGCAGCGTGTGGAGCGTCCGCTTGCCGGGCGCGAGCACATTCGGATGCATCGGATCGAGCGAGAAGTACGAGCCCCGGTTCTGGTAGTGAATGCCCGTGTCGGGATCGACCACGCCGGAGCCGAAGCCCATGTAGTTCGACTCGATCAGGCTGACAGCGTTGCCCTCCGCGTCGACGGTCGCGAGATAGATCGTCCCGCCGCCGGGCGGGTTGGTCGCGGCTGGCGGGCGGGCGGCCCGCTCCGGATCGATCCGGCCGGCGAGCTCGGCGGCGTAATCCTTGGCCAGCAACCGCTCGACCGGGATGTCGAGGAACGCGGCGTCGGTCAGCCATCGATCGCGGTCGGCCATCGCGAGCTTGGCGGCCTCGATCCCAAGGTGGACCCAGCGGGCATCGTCCACGCCCGTCGGCCCGAATGCGCCGGCCGGCGGCGGATCGAATGTCTCGAGGATGTTCAGCAGCTCCAGGGCGACGATGCCCGAGCTGTTGGGTGGGTGGGTCGTCACCCGCACGCCACGATAGTCGGTCGCGATCGGCTCGGTCCACGTCGATGTGTGGGCCCGGAGATCGTCGACGCTGATCCCGGATCCGATCGCCGCCAGCCCGCGGGCCTGGCGGTCACCGATGTCGCCGTCGTAGAAGTCGTCGAAGCCGACGTCGGCGAGGCGCTCGAGGGTCGCCGCGAGGGCTGGCAGGCGGACGCGCTCGCCCGGTCGCCAGGCCCGCCCGTGGGGCCGGTATACGCGCTCGAACCCGGAGCGCGTGCCGAGCGCCTCGACCACCGCCGGCAGCGCGCCCTCGACCGCGGAGATGAACCCGTCCCAGGCCGGGAAGCCGTCCCACGCGAGCTGGATCGCGGGCTCGAGGATCTCCGCCCGCGACAGTCGTCCGTGGCGGTCATGGACGTCGCCCCACGAGCGGACGGCGCCCGGCACCGTGATCGAGAGCGGCCCGCGGTAGGGGAGGGTCGCGAGGCCGCCAGCTCGGAGCGCCGCGGCATCGGCGCTGGCCGGCGCTCGTCCCGAGCCGTTCAGCGCGGTCTGTCGACCGGCGCCCTCGTCCCAGACCAGCCAGAACGCGTCGCCGCCGATCCCGCATCCCGACGGGAGGACGACGGCGAGGACTGCGTTCGTGGCGATCGCCGCGTCCACCGCATGGCCCCCGGACCGCAGGATCGCGAGGCCGGCCGCCGTCGCGAGGTGATGGGGTGCGACCACCGCTCCGTGCGCGCCGCGGACGAGCGGCTGCGGCACGAGAGGTCGGTCGGGCATGGCCGGATTGTAGGCCGCCGGCCCGCTACCCTTGCGACGTGCGATCGCTGTACGCCGTCTTCCTCGGGACCTTCACCCTGCGCTTCAGCACGGGGTTGACCGGCGGGCTCCTGATCTTCTACCTCGCCCGGCTCGAGAGCGACTACGGCGGCGCCCACGTCGACGAGGTGACGCTCGCGACGATGACCGCCCTGTTCTACGTCTCGGAGCTGATCCTCTCGACGCCGTTCGGGCTGCTGTCGGACCGGATCGGCCACCACCGGGTCATGCAGATCGGGCCACTGTTCGGGATCATCGCGGCCATCCTGACGTGGGCCTCGGTGGACCTCTTCGTCATCGGCGGGACGCGCCTGCTCGAGGGCGCGAGCACCGCGGCTTCGGTCCCGTCGATCCTCGGCTTCATCGCGATGGCCACCGCCGGCAACGAGCTCCTGCGCGGGCAGGCGTCGGCCCGGTTCGAGGGCGCGACCCTGGCCGGCATCGGCGCCGGGGCGGTCGCGGCCGGGATCCTGTACGACGGGATCCCGGGCGTGTGGGGCGGGCTCCAGCGGGATGCGTTCCTGCTGAACGCCGGGTTCTACGTCGTGTCGCTCCTGATCTATCGCTACGGAATCGGCGATCCGCCGGGAGAGAAGGCGGCGATGTCCGGCGAGCATACGGGCTGGCGGCGCTACGCCACCGTCCTGCTCAGCTCGCACGTCTGGCTGCTCGCTCCGACCTGGATCGCGATCAACGCCGCTCTCGGCCTGTGGGCCACCCAGTCGCTCTTCCAGCTGATCCGAGTGCCCGATCCGCGGTTCGCCGACCAGGCCCTGATGGGCGGCTTCGTCGGCGCCCAGATCGCGCTCGGGCTCGGCGTGGCCCTGATCGTGTTCTTCGCAGGGCTCGTCTTCTGGGGCGACCGATTCAGGAAGTACCGGCGGACCACGATCATCTTCTACGGGATCGGCGGTGGAGCCCTGAGCGTGATCGGTGCCGGCATCGTCAACCACTTCGCAGCGGCGCCGGTGTTCGCCCTGGCTGCCGGCGTGCTCGCGGCCGCGGGCCTGTTCGTCCTGGCCGGGGCAACGCCGGCCGCCCTCGGCCTGCTCGCCGACATGAGCGAGGCGTATCCGTCGGACCGCGGCGCGATCATGGGCCTGTACTCGGTGTTCCTGGCGATCGGTCAGATCGTCGGCAGCTTCGTCGGCGCGGAGGCTGCGAAGCGGTTCGGGATCGACGGGATCCTCGTCGCGACCCTTGGCCTCCTGCTCCTCGCCCTCGTACCCCTCAATCGCCTGCGCCGGTTCGAGCACGTCGTGGGGACGGCCGCGCCGACTCGTGCCCGGAGCGCCTGACCACGCGATTGACGCGCGATCGGGCGCGTTCCCGAGCGGGCGTTCCCGTATGATCGCGAGGGATTCGCATTGGAGGAGACCGTGGCCCGCATCGTCTTCGTGACCGACTCGGCGTCGGACCTCGACCCGACCGCGGCCCGAGCGGCCGGGATCAGGGTGGTTCCGCTGGTCGTGACCTTCGGCAACGACACGTTTCGCGCCGGCGTTGACCTGACGACCGCCGAGTTCTGGGAGCGCATGACCGCGGCCGACGCCCCGTTCCCGAAGACCGCGGCCTCGAGCCCCGGTGAGTTCAAGGCCATCTACGACGGCGTGTTCGCCGAGGGCGCCGACGCGATCGTGTCGGTCCACGTGGCGGGCACCCTGTCGGGTTCGATCAAGTCGGCCGAGATCGCGAAGTCGATGATGCCCGAGCGCGAGATCCACATCGTCGATTCGCAGGGTGCGTCGATGGCCGAGTCCATCCTGTGCTTCATGGGCCAGGAACTGGCCGATCGAGGGCTGAGCGCATCCGAGATCGCCGACACCCTGAGCGATCGGGCCTCGGATCTCAGGATGTACGTGTCGCTCGAGACGCTCGAGTACCTCAAGAAGGGCGGCCGGATCAGCGGAGCGCAGGCCGTCATCGGGACGCTCCTGTCGGTCAAGCCGATCATCGCGGTCGAGGCGGGCAAGGTCGAGACGGCCGACAAGCCGCGGACCCGATCCAAGTCGCGCGAGCGCTGCATCGAGATGATCACCGCCCGCCCGATCGAGCGGCTGGCCCTCCTGCACACGATGGCCCCCGACTTCGACGACTTCCGGGCCGAGGTCCTGCGGCGATCCGGACTCGACGGGGATGCGGTCACGTCGGCGATCGTGGGCCCGTCGGTCGGGCCGCATCTCGGGCCGGGCTGCGTCGGCGCTGCCGTCCTCTACAAGCGCTGAGGATCGGAGTCCGGACCGGGCCGTGTCCGGACGCGTTCCGCGAATCGCTCGGACGCGCTTCATGCATCCAGCGGGTCAACTGACCGCCGAGCGCATGTCGGCCCGGCTCGCGGGGCGCGTCGTCCGTCAGCTCATGCATGGATCGAGTGAATCGACGGCCAAGGGGGCATGGACCCGGCCACCCACGCGCGCCGACCGTCCGTT
>JALYPW010000256.1 GCA_030856145.1 Chloroflexota bacterium
GCCCTGCTCCGTGCGTACGACGACATCGTTCCGGACCCATCGGATCCCGCGCAGCGGGTCGCGTTCGGGACGTCCGGCCATCGCGGTTCGGCGTTCCGGGGCGCGTTCAACGAGGCCCACATCCTGGCCACGACCGAGGCGATCTGCCGTTACCGCGAGCTGCGCGGCTACGACGGCCCGCTGTTCATCGGCCGCGACACCCACGCCCTGAGCGAGCCCGCGACCCGGACCGCACTCGAGGTCCTCGTTGCCCGCGGGGTCGAGGTGCGCATCGACAGCCGCGACGGGTTCACGCCCACGCCGGCGATCTCGCATGCGATCGTCGTCGCAAATCGCGGTCGCGCCGTACCCGCCTCCGACGCTCCGGCCGCCGCCGGTCACGGCCTGGCCGACGGGATCGTCGTCACGCCGTCGCACAACCCGCCCGACGATGGCGGCTTCAAGTACAACCCGCCCAACGGCGGCCCGGCCGACACCGACGTGACCGGCTGGATCCAGGCCGAGGCGAACCGGCTGCTGGAAGGGCAGGGGAGCGCCGGCATCACGGGCATCGGGCGCGTCCCGTACGACCGCGCGCGCAACGCGGCGACCGGTCACGACTTCCTCGCCGGCTATGTGGACGACCTCCCATCGGTCGTCGACCTGGCCGCGATCGCGTCGTCCGGGCTCCGGATCGGGGTCGACCCGATGGGCGGCGCGTCGGTCGCGTACTGGGCCGAGATCGCCGAGCGCCACGGCCTCGACCTGACCGTCGTCAACGACCGGGTCGACCCGCAGTTCGGGTTCATGACCTGTGACTGGGACGGCAAGATCCGGATGGACCCGAGCTCGCCGTCGGCGATGGCCGGGCTGATCGCGCGCAAGGACGACTACGACATCGCCCTCGGCAACGACGCGGACGCCGATCGCCACGGCATCGTCACGCCGGGCGCCGGTCTCCTCAACCCGAACCACTTCCTGAGCGCCGCGATCGCCTACCTGTTCGGCGACGGTCGGCCCGGCTGGGGCTCGGACGTCGGGGTCGGGAAGACGCTCGTCTCGTCGTCGATGATCGACCGGGTGGTGGCGGATCTCGGCCGCCGCCTCGTCGAGGTTCCGGTCGGGTTCAAGTGGTTCGTTGCCGGGTTGGTCGACGGTTCGCTCGGGTTCGGCGGCGAGGAGAGTGCCGGGGCCTCGTTCCTGCGCCGCGACGGGACCGTATGGACGACCGACAAGGACGGGATCATCGCCGACCTCCTCGCCTGCGAGCTGACGGCCCGGACCGGGCGCGACCCCGGAGTTGCCTACCGCGAGCTCACCGATCGGTTCGGCGCGCCGGTCTACCGCCGGATCGATGCCCCCGCCTCGCCCGACCAGAAGGCCGCCCTCGGCAGGCTCGCGCCGTCGGACGTGACCGCGTCGACCCTCGCCGGCGACCCGATCAGCGCGATCCTGACCCGGGCGCCGGGCAACGACGCCCCGATCGGCGGCCTGAAGGTGACGACCGCCAACGGCTGGTTCGCGGCCCGCCCGTCGGGCACCGAGAACGTGGCCAAGGTCTACGCCGAGAGCTTCCGCGGCGAGGAGCACCTGGCCCGGCTCCTCGAGGAGGCCCAGGCCCTCGTCGCGAGCGTGACGGGCGGCTCCTAGACCGTCGGCGTCCCCGTCGCGAGCGCTGTCCGGACGGCCGGCGCCACCTCGCTGCCGAACAGCTCGATCGAGCGCATCACCTGGGCATGGGGCATCCCGCCGCCGATGACCTGGAGCAGGAAGCGCTCGTGCTGGAAGATCTCGTGCTGGAACAGGATCTTGTCGACGATCTCGGCCGGGCTGCCGACGAAGTCCGCGCCACGCAGGCCGCGCGACGCGTCGAAGGAGTCGCGGGTCATCGGCGTGAAGCCGCGCTCCTTGCCGATCCGGTTCATCATCGCCTCGAGCGGCGGCCACGCCTCGTCGGCGGCCCGCTGCGAGGTGTCCGCAACGTAGCCGTGGCTGTTGATGCTCATCGGCGGGGCCGGATCGTGGCCGGACGCGACCGCGGCCTCGCGGAAGATCCGGGCGAACGGCGCGAACCGTTCCGGCATCCTGCCGATGATCGCGAGGGCCATCGGCAGGCCGAGCGTCCCGGCCCGGATCGCGGACTCGGGCGTGCCGCCGACCGCGACCCAGATCGGAAGGCGGTCCTGGATCGGCCGGGGGAAGACGCCGCGCGCCGCGATGGCAGCCCGGTGGCGCGAGCCGGGCCAGGTGACCGTCTCGTGGTCGCGAACCTCGATCAGGAGTTGAAGCTTCTCGGCAAACAGCTCGTCGTAGTCGTGGAGGTCCTGGCCGAACAGCGGGAACGACTCGATGAACGAGCCCCGGCCGGCCATGATCTCGGCCCGGCCGCCACTCAACAGATCGAGCGTCGCGAAGTCCTGGAAGACCCTGACCGGATCGTCCGACGAGAGGACCGAGACGGCAGAGGAGAGGCGGATCCGCGTCGTCTTCTCGGCGCCGGCCGCCAGGACGACCGCCGGCGACGACACGACGAAGTCGGGCCGGTGGTGCTCGCCGATGGCGAAGACGTCGAGGCCGACCTGGTCGGCCAGGACCATCTCGTCGACGAGCTGGCGCGTCCGCTCGGCCGGGCTGGCCCAACCGCCCGGCGTCTGGCCGAGCTCGCCGAAGGTGAACAGGCCGATCTCCATCGGCTGATTGTTGCACACGCAACGAGTTGCCGTCGAGCCGGGTGCGGTGGTGCCCGGACGCGCCACCAATCCAGGGGCGGTGTCCGCCGGCCGTCCCCGTGGGACGGACACGGCCCCATTCGGGCGTAGACTGCGATCCATGACCGGCTCGCGCGGTTCCCTCCGCATCCCGCTCCTCGCCATCGCGCTCCTCGCGCTCGTCGGCGCGGTCGCGATCCCGGCAATGGCCGCCGGGCCGTCGTCCGCACCGGGCGCAGCGGCCTCGGAGAAGCCCGGCAAGGGCCCGAAGGAATCAAAGGAGCCCGAGGTCGCGGTCTCCCTCCGGGGCCTCGTCGCGAAAGCAACGGACGCAGAGGGCAAGACGACCTACACGATCACCGCGAATGGCAAGACCGTCCAGCTCGACGCGGGGCCGTCGTGGTTCTTCGGGGACAAGCATCCGCTCACGCCGTTCGTCGGGAAGTCCGTGACGATCACCGGCGGCCAGCGCGGCGACGAGCTCGATGTCGAGACGGTCGATGGCACCCGGCTGCGGGCCGAGGGCAAGCCGCCGTGGGCGGGTGGCTGGAAGGCCGTCGGATCGGCTCACCCGGGCTGGACCCAGGAAAAGGCCGACCGCTGGGCCGCGCACCAGGCCGCCAAAGCCGCGAAGCAGGGCGGGGCCGCCGCAGGTGCGGCCGGTTGCTGGGCGCCGGGCCAGTGCAAGGACAAGGGCCCGAAGGGATCCGAGGCGCCCGGCACCAACTGACCGGCCCGCGGCGAGCAGGGCCGCTATGGTGGTCCGCGAGCACCACGTCGCCTGACGACCGGCGATCCCGACGGTGGCGACGGAGACGGACGTCGACGATCTCGCCGACGCGATCGGGCGGGCCCTGGCGGCCATCGAGCGCGTGCCGGTCGAGGCCGCCTGAAGCCGACGGCGCATCTCGGACACCGCGCCTTTTCGGGATCGCGTGCAGAATCGATGGCTACCGAGTTTCCCGTGCGAGGAGCCGCCTCATGAACACCTCCGGCCGACAGGGCCAGTCCGATCCGGCCGTTGGAGACGCCGATGCCCAGGCGCTCGAGCGCTATCGCTACATGCTCGCGTCCGCGCCGCCCGAGGACATCGAGCGCGCCCATGAGGAGGCGTTCGCTCGACTGACTCCTGAGCAGCGTCGCGAGGCGCTCCAAGCGCTCGCCCAGCACGTGCCGCCGGGCGAGATCCGCGGCGACGACCCGGCATCCCTTGCGCGCGCCGCGACCCGGGCCGAGATTCGCCAGCCGGGCACGATCGAGCGAGCCTGGGGCGGCACCGGTGGCGGGGCCGGATTCGGGATGGGTAGTTGGTTCCTGACGACTCTCGCCGCGAGCTTCATCGGAACGGCGATCGCCCAATCGTTCTTCGACAACGACGCGGGCTCAGGCGCCGATGGCGATGCGACCGCGGACGCCGACAGCAGCACTGAGGCTGACTCCGGCGACGCGGGTGGTGACTACGGCTCGGGCGGTGCGGGCAGCGGCGACCTGGGTGGTGGTGATGTTGACGGCGGCGATTTCGGCGACTTCGGCGGGTTCTGACCGATCGCGATCCCGCTGTTGACGCAGGCACCACAAGCGACGAACGACCCCGCGTCTGGATCCTGAATCGGCCTGTTCAGCCCTCGGAAGTGATCTGCACCGCAACATACTGAAGAAGGACGAACGCGCCAGACGTCACTTGTTGTGCGTTCCGCAACACCCGATGGCAGCGGCAGCGCCCACTGTGTCCCAGCCCGCAGGTACGGTCAGACAGCGACGACGGAGTTTCGTCCTGCACGCTTTGCCAGGAACAGCCCGACGTCAGCCGCCCGAAGCATGGCTTCGCGGGTCGCATCATGTGGGTCGAGCGCCGCGCAACCGGCTGAAACGGTCGCCTTCAGGTGCGAGCCGTCGGGACCGAGGATGGCGGTGGAGGCAAGCGATTCGCGGACGTCCTCCGCGGCCTTTTGTGCATCCTCCACGGTGGAGTCCTCGAGGATCGCGACAAACTCTTCGCCGCCATAGCGCGCCACGAGGTCGCTCGACCGGAATCGTTCGAGCAGGATCCCTGCGAACGTGCGGAGGACGGCATCCCCCGCTTGGTGACCGTGGTCCTTGTTGAACTGCCCGAAGTGGTCGAGGTCGAACATGATCGCGGCGATCGGACGACGCCCATCATGCTGCCGGCGACGACGGTTGAGCATCTCCTCAAGACTGGCTTCGAAGTAGCGTCGGTTGTAGAGGCCGGTCAGGCCGTCGCGGATCGCCAGCTCCGAGACCTCCTCGAGGAGGCGGGCATTGGTCAGGGACAGCGCCGTCTGCGCTGCGATCAGCGACAGGGCCTCGCACTCGAGCGCCGAGTACGTCGACTCTCCGGCTGTCAGGCGACCGAACACAAGTGCTCCGAGCGTCGCTCCGTCGTGGATCAGGGGGACGCCGACCATCGACATGCTCGACGCGTCGACGAGGTCCGCCAAGGGAGCTGGGTAGTGCGATCGATCGACCTCGTCGAAGACCATCGTCCGGTTGGTGATCGCTCGGCCGGAAATGCCGACCCCCGGCGGGATGACGGCCCCGACGGCCATCGGATTGAGCTCCCCATGGACGGCGCGCACGACGAGGTTACCCGATGCAGGATCGATCAGGACCAGGCCGAGCATGTGCGACGGCAGAGTCTTCGAGATCGCCTCCAGCATCGAGGGCAACAGACGCTCCCGATCAAGGGTCGCGTTCGCGGCCTGGGCGAAGGCGATCAGGTCCGAAAACAGCCGGGCACGTTCGGCGATGGCTTTCTGGGCCAGGTCCGCGTCAGTGATGTCGGTTCCGGTGCTGACGATGTGGGTCAGCGATCCGGCGTCGTCGAAGAAGCAGACATTGGACCAGGAGAGGAGGCGAACCTCGCCGCTTCGGGTCAGCCAGTGGTTGGTATTCGGGGTGGGTGGCTCGCCGGTGCGGAGACGATCGAGAGCCGAGCGGACGCCCTCCACCTCGTCGGGCGGGATCAGGAAATCGTAGAACGGTCGATCACGGATCTCCTCCCAGGAGTACCCCGACACAAGTTCGCACGCCTGGTTGAAGCGCAGGAACCGACCGAGGGGATCGATGACGCAGACGAGCGAGCCCGCGATGTCGAGCACGGCGTCCAGGAAGCGACTCTGTTCGCGCATCGCTTCCCGCGCCGCGACGGCTGCACCGATGTCGGTGACGGCGCCGACGTATCCGGCTGACCCCCGCTCGTCCACAATGATCGACGTGGCCGCCCCGGCAACCCAGACGATCGTCCCGTCGGGGCGCTGGAAGCGGTACTCGAGGGCAAACTCGCGACGTTCCTCGATTGCGTCGCTCCACTCGTTGGCGACGTGGGCACGATCATGCGGGTGGATGGCGGCCAGCCATCCCTCCCCGAGCGCCGCCTCGCGGCTCATGCCCGAGAGGTCACACCAGCGATCGTTAACGAACGTTGCTGCGCCCGTCGAATCGGTCTGGAAGATCCCCACGGGCGCGACGCGCAGAGCGTTCTGGCTATGCTCGGCAACGTCCGTGTCGGCGCGTTCAGCCTCGGTCGTGATCATCGACATTATCGGGTCTCACTTCGGTGTGCGCCGGACAATACCTGTCGCGCCCACGGGCGGAGAACCACCCGAAGGTCACGGACCCGCTGCGTCGGATCCAGGAGGCGCCGAACGATGTTGGGCCGCCCGCCGTCGATGCCGAACCCGGCCGAGATCGTCGCGCACGGTGCACGAGAGTTGCACGGGTCCAGAGCCCAACTGCGTTCGTCGGCCTGCGTAGGCCAGCCGGAGAAGCCGCGACAGCCGGACGAATCGCGCTGGCGTGCCCAGGTGCGACAGCCGGAGAGCCGCGATCGTCGCAGATGGGTGCGTTAGCGCAAGGCGCCGCCGAGGACCGGAGCGAGCCCATCCACAGATGCGTGAGCGAGGACCGCAGAAGGCAACGCCGCGCTGGCGTGCCCAGGTGCGACAGTCGGAAGTCCCGGCACGGATCAGGTGGGGTGGCCTACGGGGGTCGAACCCGTAACCGCTGGAGCCACAATCCAGTGCTCTACCATTGAGCTAAGGCCACCATGCGCGCGCGTCGGCGCGAGGCCGAGCGTGAGCCACGGGAGTCTACCGGATTCGGGATCGACGTCGAGACGCGACCCATGCCACACGCGATTGACCGATGCGCTCCGAGCGCCTACGATCCGCCGACAACTGAAGACTCTTATCAAGAGTGGTGGAGGGACCGGCCCTGTGAAGCCCGACAACCGATCGACGGCGACGTCGGCACGGTGCCAAATCCGGGCAGGTCCTCCTGCGAGATAAGGGATCCCTCCCAGGCCCTTCCTCCGGGAAGGGTCTCTCGATTTCTCGGGCTCGATGATGGCGGTCCTCTTCGATGGAGACGACCCGATGACGCTCGAGACCCCGATTCGTTCGGACGACCCGACAGGAACCCTGCCGGGACCGACGGCGCCCGACGCCGCAGCCGCACCCTCGCACGTCCGCGGGCTGCGCTGTCGAGCGTGTGGCCGGGCCGAAGACCTCGGCCCGAGCTTCGTCTGCGCCGCCTGCTTCGGGCCACTCGAGATCGTGTACGACCACGATGTCGCCCGCGAGCGCCTGACCCACGCCTCGATCGCCGCCCGGGCGCCGGGCATCTGGCGCTATCTCGAGCTCCTGCCGGTCGGGGCAGTGCCGGAGCGCGGCCTGGCCGTCGGCTCCACTGCCCTCGTCCGGGCCGCCCGCCTCGGACGCAACCTGGGGCTCGGCAGCGGCACGACCCTCCATCTCAAGGACGACACCCGCAACCCCACCCTGTCGTTCAAGGACCGGGTGGTTGCCGTCGCCACGGCCCGGGCTGTCGAGTTCGGCTTCGACACGCTCGCCTGCGCGTCGACAGGGAACCTCGCCGGCGCCACCGCCGCCGCGGCCGCCGCTGCCGGGCTGCGTGCCTTCGTCTTCGTCCCGGCCGATCTCGAGCCGGCCAAGGTCGAGCACGCCCTCGCCTACGGGGCGACGGTCGTCCGGGTCGATGGCACGTACGACGACATCAACCGCCTGAGCCTCGAGATCGCCGACGAGGAGGGCTGGGCGTTCGTCAATGTCAATCTCCGCCCGTTCTACGCCGAGGGCAGCAAGACGATCGCGTTCGAGGTCGCCGAGCAGCTCGGCTGGCGGTTGCCGGACGTGATCGTCGGGCCGATCGCCTCGGGCTCGATGTTCACGAAGATCGCCAAGGGCTTCGACGAGCTGGTCGAGATCGGCCTCGTCGAGCCCCGGGACGTCCGCTTCGTCGGCGGCCAGGCGGCCGGTTGTGCGCCGGTCGCGACGGCCTTCGCCGAGGGCGTGGACGAGATCCGGCCGGTTCGCTTGCCCGACACGATCGTCCGGTCGCTCGCAATCGGGTCGCCGGCCGATGGCCCCTACGCCCTGGAGCTGGCTCGCCGGACCGGCGGCTCGATCGAGTCGATCCCGGACGCCGCGACCGCCGCCGCGATCCGGAGCACCGCGGCAACCGAGGGGATCTTCGTCGAGACCGCCGGCGGCGTGACCGTGGCCGCGGTCGAGGCAGCCCGTGCCCGGGGCGTGATCCGGGACGGCGACGAGGTCGTCGCGATCCTGTCGGGCAACGGGGTGAAGACGCCGGACGCACGCCGGTTCGGGGAACCGACCGACGGCGGGTTCGCCGCTCCGATCCCGGCCACGTACACGGCATTCAGCGAGCGCTACCCAAGCTGAGGCCGCGCCGCCGGCCGCCGGCCGGTCATGCACCGAGTGGGTCAACCGACGGCTGGGCCAGCGTTCGGACGACGTCTGATGCGCTCGGTGCACGAGACGACGGCTGGAGGCGCGAATCACCCCTGTCGTGGGCGTACGCCGGCCGCCCGGACGTCCGTTCATGCAGTCGCTGCACCAAAAACGCGCCCGACGGGTCGAGCCGGGCCGTCCCCACCTTCGTGATCGCGCCGACGGGCTGGCAGGCCGGTGCGGTCTGGTGGAGTCAGCGTACGTCCGGGCGGGTTGGGACGGGTGCGTCATGGTGGTGAGTAGGAGGTGGTACCGGTGAGCCATGGGATCGGGACCATCGCAGGGGAGAACCAGCGGAGCCCGCGGTCTACCTTCGGATCACACCGGACGGAACACCGGGCGACCGCACGAGACCGAACTCCTGATGACCGACCTCGCTTCCCCCGCCCGCCGGCCCTCGACGCTCCGGAGCATCGTCGCCGAGCCGCGCCGGTTCGCGCTGATGACCGCGATCGCGTTCACCCTCAGCGCGGTCGGGCTGCTCGTCGCGCCGAAGGCGACCTTCGCCTGGGACGCCAACAGCTACAACTCCGCGTCCGAAGCCAAGCTCGTGAGCCTGACCAACCAGTCCCGGGCTGCCGCCGGCCTGAGGGCCCTCAAGGTTGACTCGAAGCTGACCGCGATCGCCCGGAGCCGGAGCAAGGACATGATCGTCCGCGACTACTTCAGTCACACGATCAAAGGCACGAACTACAACGTCTTCCGCCTGTTGGACAATGCCAACTACTGCTACCGGATCGCCGGCGAGAACATCGGTTGGAACAACTATCCCGACGACGTCGCCACGAGTACGGTCCATCGCCAGTTCATGAACTCGTCCGGGCACCGCGCGAATATCCTCGGCAAGGCTTGGGATGTGGTCGGGATCGGCGCCTACAAGAACTCGGCCGGCAAGAAGATGTGGACCGTCCTCTTCGCCGACAAGTGCGGCACGACGACCCCCGCCCCGACGCCCAAGCCCACTCCCAAGCCCACTCCCAAGCCGACGCCCAAGCCGACCCCGCGACCCACGGTCAAGCCGAAGCCGATCGCGACTCCCAGGCCGACTCCGCGAGCCACCCCCAAGGCCGCCCCGACCGCGACCCCGACCGCGACCCCGACCGCGGCGCCTGTCCTGACTGCCACCCCGGAACCGACCGACGACGTCGGCCTCGGCCTCGGGCCGGGCGGCCGGCATGCCGGCAACGGTGTCGGCTCGGATAACGGCGACGGCGGCAGCAGCGGCAACGGGACCCCGCCCGGCCAGGTCCGCGATGCCGCCCCGGACAGCCGTGAGGCCAGCCTCCGCGTCACAGATCCGACCACCCCGCCCAGCCTGTTCGAGAGCGTTGTCGGCGGCGTGACCGGGTTCTTCCTGGGCAACTGATCGGGCCGATCCGGGCGCGCGCCCATCGCCGGGGGCTACACTCCGGGCCATGGCCGCGATCCTCGAGGCGCACGATCTCGCCAAGCGCTACAGGCTCGGCGCCACGACCGTCGACGCCCTGCGCGGCGTCTCGCTGACCGTCGCCGAGGGCGAGTTCGTCGCCCTGATGGGCCCATCCGGCTCCGGCAAGTCGACCCTCCTTCAGCTCCTCGGCGGCCTTGACCGTCCGACCGCGGGCGAGGTGATCCTCCAGGGAGAGACGATCAGCCAGCTGTCGGACGACGCGGCCACGAAGCTCCGCCGCGACCGGACCGGGTTCGTCTTCCAGTCGTTCAACCTGATCCCGCTCCTCGACGTGACCGAGAACGTGGCCCTGCCGTTCACGATCGCCGGCATCGACACCGGCCGGGGCGAGATCGCCGACCGGATCCGGGACGTCATCGCCCTCGTCGAGCTGTCGGGCAAGGAGCGCCACAAGCCCGACCAGCTGTCGGCCGGCGAGCAGCAGCGGGTCGCGATCGCCCGGGCGCTCGTGACCAGGCCCGCCCTCCTCTTCGCCGACGAGCCGACGGGCAACCTCGATTACACGACCGGGACCGAGATCCTCGAAGCCCTCTGGCGGTCGTGCGTCGACCGCCACCAGACGGTGGTTCTTGTCACCCACGATTCGAAGGCCGCCGCCTACGCCGACCGGGTCCTCGTGATCAGCGACGGCACGATCCGGGACGAGATCGTCCTGGGCCGGCGTGAGACGCACGACACGGGACCGCTCGTGAGCCGTCTCGCCGAACTCGGTCTCTGATCGATGGGCGGGCTGATCTCGCTCGCCTTCCGGAGCCTCGCGGCACGTCGCGGCCGGACGGGCCTGTCCGTGATCGGGATCGCGCTCGGGATCGCGGTCCTGTATGCCTCGCTCGCGACCGACGCCGGGATCGCCGCATCGATCGATCGGACGGTCCGCGACCTCGTCGGACGGGCCGACCTCCGGGTCCAGTCCTTCGGGCCGGCCGGCCTGTCGGCCGATACCCTGGCCGCGATCGAGGCTGCGCCGGGCGTCGACCTCGCCGCTCCCGCCCTCGAGCGCCGAACGTACCTCGTCCCGGCCGGCGACGACCCCGTGACCCTCGGCGCGCCGGTCACCGCGATCGGGATCGACCCGGCCCGCGAGTCGGCGGTCCGCGACCTCGTCGTCGCGAAGGGCATCCCACTCGGCGGGCTCGAGACAGTCCAGGCACTGATCACCGAGACCCTCGCCACCTCGACCGGTACGACCGTCGGCAGCTCTATCACCCTCCAGGGCCCGGACGGCCTCGTCGACATCACGGTCGTCGGGATCATCGCCGGCGACGGGCCACTCGTCGGGTCGGCCGGCCGGACGGTCGTGCTCCCCTTGACGACGATGCAGCGGATCTTCGCCGACGACTCGGTGAGCCGGGTCGACATCATGACCGGCCAGGGCGCGACGCCGGCCGAGGCGGCGGTCGCGATCGGACTCGCCCTGACGACCCAGCCCTATGTCCTCTCGTCACCGAACGACGTTGCGGCGTCTCTCCGGGGCTCGACCGCCGACTTCCGGGCAACCACCGCGCTGCTCGCCGCCGTCGGACTGTTCGGCGGCGCGTTCCTCATCTTCAACACGCTCTCGATCACGGTCACCGAACGCGTCCGCGAGCTCGGGCTGCTCCGGGCGGCGGGCGCGACGCGTCGCCAACTCGTGTGGTTCGTCGTCGTCCAGGCGCTCGTCCTCGGCCTGCTCGGGGCACTGGTTGGACTCGTCGCCGGACTCGGCCTCGCCGAGCTGATGGCGACCCGGCTGCGCGGGATCGAGTCGATCCCGTTCCAGCGGGTGGATCCGAACCCGGTGTCCCTCGCGACGGTCGTCGCGATCGGGATCGGCGTGACCGTGGCCGCAGCCCTCGAGCCCGCCCGGCGGGCCGCCGCGATCTCGCCGGTCGAGGCCCTCAACGCCCGGCTCGAACCGGCCGGGGCCCGGCGCGCCCGGTTGCGCTGGCTGATCGCCGTGTTCGCGGCCGTCGGGCTGGCGGGCCTGGTCGCCTGGCCGCGCGATGCCGGCACGGCCGGCCTGGTCCGGTCGGCGGCGGTCTATCTCGTCCTGTTTGCGGCGGTCCTCGCTGCCCCGATCGTCCTCGGCGGCCTCGGGCGCCTCGCCGGCCTGCCGTTCCGTGGTCTGTTCCGGCTCGAGGAGCGCCTGGCCCGGGCCTCGATCGTGCGCGATCGGAGCAGGACGACGCTGACCGTCGGGGCCCTGGCAATCGGCCTGGCGATGGTCGTCGCGATCGGCGGCGTTGCCCATCAGTCGCGTCTCGCGGCGACGGCCTGGCTGGCCGAAGTGGTGCCCGGCGACGAGCTCGTGACATCGATCCGGCCGGTCGCCCTCGACGAAGAGGTGATCGACGAGCTCGGGGCGGTCGACGGGGTGGAGCGGGTCAGCCCGATGGCGCTGTTCGACGTCGCCCGCGACGGCGTCCGCCTCGATGCGGCAGCAGTCCGCGGCGGCGACTTCCGCGACGACGGCCGGCTGACGTTCATTGCCGGTGAGCGCGAGGCGGCCCTGACGGCGATCGACGCGGGCGGGGCGGCGATCCTGCCTCGGAGCGTCGCCGACCGGCTCGGGCTCGGGCTCGGCTCGACCCTGACGCTCGCGGTGGGCGAGGGCCGGGTCGTCGACCTGCGGGTTGTCGGGATCGCCACCCGGACGTTGCCCGGCGAGGTCGGCGAGGCGGTCCTCGTCGGCTGGACGGATGCGACCGGGATCTTCGGGCTCGAGGGAGCGGACGTGTTCGCAATTCGGTTCGAGCCGGGACGGGTCGCCGATGCGCGGCCGCGTCTCGAGGAGACCGCCCGCCTGGCCGCCCTCGAGCCGACTCCGGTCGCGACCGTCGCCGGGGCGGTCGACAGCGCCCTCGGCCAGGTGTTTGGCCTGTTCGACGCCCTGGCCCTCGTTGCGGTGATCGTCGCCGCTCTCGGCATCGTGAACACGCTCACCGTCAGCGTCCTGGAGCGCGTCCGGGAGCTGGGCGTCCTGCGGGCGGCCGGCATGACCCGCGGCCAGGTCCGCCGGACGGTCGTGGTCGAGGCCGGGATCCTCGGGATCGTCGGGTCGATCCTGGGCATCGTCGCGGGTCTCGTGGCCGGTGCGATCCTCGTCGTCATGGCCAACGGCGGGCGACTGATCCTCGACGTCCCGTGGACCTCGATCCTGGTCGCGGTCGGGCTCGGGCTCGGGGTGTCGATGGCTGCCGCCTGGTATCCGGCGCGATTGGCCAGCCGGCTCGCGATCGTGGCCGCGGTCCAGCACGAATAGCGCCGATGTGGCGGTGTCGGCCGAAGGGCCGATGATAGACTCGGCCAGGCGCACCCGACCGGATGCCCAGACGGCCGGCAGCGCGCCCAGTGGAGGACTCCGTCGCCCGATGGTCAGTGCAACGGCGCGATTGGCCCGCCTGCCGATCGAGGATCGCGGCATCACGATCGCCGATTTCCTTCTCCCGATCCGGGTCGGCGAGCGGATGGGCAGCCGACTCCGGCATGTCGCCCTGATCGTCGCGGGCGCCGTGCTGATCCTGGCCACGGCACAGATCTCGATTCCGCTGCCCGGGACGCCCATTCCGATCACCGGCCAGACCTTCGGCGTCCTCCTCGTCGGTGGCGCGCTCGGGTTCCGGCGCGGGTTGTTGAGCATCGCCCTGTACGTCCTGATCGGACTGATCGGCCTGCCGTTCTTTGCGGAAGGCAAGGGCGGGATCGCGGTCCTGCTCGGCGCGCGCGGCGGCTACCTCGTCGGGTTCCTCGTCGCCGGTTCGATCGTCGGCCGGCTGGCCGAGCTCGGCTGGGATCGGCGCATGGCCGGGGCACTCGGTGCGATTGCGATCGGAAACGTGGCGATCTATCTCATCGGCGTGCCGTGGCTCATGGCCGTCCGCAACCTCGATCTCGCGACCGGCATCGCCCAGGGCCTGACGCCGTTCCTGGTCGGCGATGCGATCAAGCTCGTCC
>JALYPW010000266.1 GCA_030856145.1 Chloroflexota bacterium
CGATCGGAGACAGCGACCCCAGCCGGTCGGCCGCCGCACGGAGCGTCTCGAGCTTCTTCGGGAACGCGAATCGGAGCTTCGTCCGGCCGAGCTCGGGCCGCGAGAAGAACGACGACCCGGGTACGGCGGCGACCCCGGGGTCCGCGATCAGGCGACGGGCGAAGGTCACGTCGTCCTCGTCGGTCAGGTCAGAGATGTCGGTCATCGCGTAGTAGGCGCCGGCCGGCCGATGGATCCGGAACCCGGCCGCCTCGAGGGCCGGCAGCAGGACGTCGCGCCGCTCGCGATAGCCGGCCAGCAGGTCGTCGTAGTAGGCGTCGGCCATCGTGAGTCCGGCCACCGCGGCTTGCTGGAGGGGCGCTGCCGCGCCGACCGTCAGGAAGTCGTGAACCCGGCGCACGCCGACGGTCAGCTCGGGTGAGGCGATCACCCAACCGATCCGCCAGCCGGTGACCGAGTACGTCTTCGACATCGAGTCGATCGACACGGTCCGCTCGGCCATCCCGGGCAGCGTCGCGAGCGGGATGTGCTCGCCCTCGTAGACGAGGTGCTGATAGATGTCGTCGGTGAACGCGATCAGGTCGTGCTCGCGGCAGAGGCCCGCGACGAGTTCCAGCTCGGCCCGCGTGAACACCTTGCCCGTCGGGTTGTGGGGTGAGTTCACGACGATCGCCCGGGTCCGCGGCGTGACCGCCGCCCGGAGCTCGTCGGGATCGATCCGCCAGTCCGGCTCGTGGAGCGTCACGTAGCGCGGGATCGCCCCGGTCAGGATCGCGTCAGGCCCGTAATTTTCGTAGAACGGCTCGAAGACAATCACCTCGTCGCCGGGGTCCAGGAGCCCGAGCATCGCAGCGATCATCCCCTCGGTCGCGCCATTGACGACGGTCACCTGGGTGTCGGCGTCGACCAACCAGGTGGGATGGAAGCGCGCTGTCTTGGCCACGATCGCGTCGCGCAGCGGCTTCGCGCCGAACGTGATCGCGTACTGGTTGTGGTCGGCGTTGACGGCCTCGGCGACCGCGGCCTTCAGCTCGGGCGGGCAGGCGAAGTCGGGGAAGCCCTGGGCAAGGCTGACCGCGCCGGCGGCGACCGCCAGGCGGTTCATCTCGCGAATCACGGACTCGGTGAACGACTCTGCCTTACGGGAGATTCTGAGCATGGCGCGAATAGTAGGCTCTCGTCGGTGAAGCTCGACCTCCGGTTCATCATTCCAGGACCGACGCCAGGCACCGTCCTGCGCGACGCCGACGGACGTCTGCCTGCGCAGATGGTCGAGGGCGACGCCGACGAGGCGACGGTCGTGGCGGCCACGGCGTGCCTGCGCGAGCGGTTCGCGCTCACGACGCCGATCCTCGAGAGCCATCCGAAGTGGGAGGGCGTGCCGGACGGTGAGCCGATCCCGACGCTGGTGATGACCGAGCCTGTGGCGGCTGACTGGGCCACGCCCGACGGCCTGGCGTTCGCCCCGATCGCGCCATCGGCCGAAGGCCTGCCGGACGTGCTCGTGCCGCGGGCAGACGACCTGCTCGGCGAGCTCCGGACCGGCGCCGAGCCGCCGGACCTTCGTCCGCGCTGGGCTCGACGGGGCTGGCACGAGCGCGCGTCGGCCTGGATGAGCGAGGCCCTTGCGGCCGTCGGGCGGCCGCTCCTGGAGCCACCGCGGCCGTTCTACCTGCGCGGGATCTCCGCGCTCCTCCACGGCCGGACGGCCGACGGCGACGTGTTCCTCAAGGCCGTCTTCCCGCCGTTCCATCCCGAGCCGGTCGTCGGGCGGCTCCTGGCCGAGCGGTTTCCGACGCTCGTCCCGCGCGTCGTCGCGATCGACGTCGACGAGGGCTGGCTGATCGTCGACGACGTCGCGGCCCCGTGGATCAGCGACCTGCCGACCGATGCGAAGCGTGCCGGGCTGGCCGCCGGGGCACGAGCCGTCGTCGCGATCCAGAACGCACTTGTCGGCGACCTCGACGCGTTCGTCGCGGCGGGCTGTCCGATCCGGCCGCTTGATGGCCTCGCGGACGCGACCCACTCGGCTCTGGGCCCGGACGGGGCTTCTCACGCGGCTGGCGCGGTCTCGCCGGAGCGGCGCGAGCGGGCGGTGGCCGCGACGCACGACGCGGTCGCGCGGGTCCACGGGCTCGGGTTCCCGACCACGCTCATCCACGGCGACTTCCACGCAGGTAACGCGGCCCTGGTCGAGGACCGGGCCGTGATCATCGACTGGTCGGACGCGGCGATCAGCAACCCCGCTGTGGATTTGGTCACCTGGCTCAACTGGAGCCGCGAGGAACCGGAGGAGCAGCGGGTCGCAATCGACGCATGGGTCACGGCGTGGTCCACGACGGGAACGGTCGAGTCTGCAGCCGTCCGGGCCGCGATCGACGACATCCTCGTCGTGGGCGCTGCCTACCAGGTCGTGAGCTATGACGGGATCCTCCGAGCCCTCGAGCCCGCGACGCGCTACACGCTGGCCGACGCCGCGCGGAGCTTCCTCACTGAGCTCGAGTCCATGGACGCCCACGTCGATCGCTGACCGGAGGCCAGTCGGTCGGGTTCGACGAGGCGCCCTAGACGAGGCGACGCGGGATCGTCTCGAGCCAGCCGCGCTCGAAGAACGGGGCGCCGTCGAGGGTGACGGTCAGGCCGACGTTCATGTGGAAGTCGGTTGCGGTCGTCCGGATCGTGCCGTTCGCCTCGATGTGGATCTCCGAACCGTCTTCCCGGAGGCGGTAGACGACCTCGTTGTGCATCCGGGCGTGGGCCGGGTCGGCGTCACGGGCCGTCATCTCCAGGCGCTCGCCGGTGTAGAGCGTCGTCCGGCCGTCGCGTAGCGTCGATTCGCCGAACTCGCTCGTGACGACCGTCACCGAGCCGTCGATCACGTCCTCGATCACCTGCCAGGTCGGCGGGTCGCCGCGGTATGAGCCGATCTCGCGGATGCCGGCCGGCGTGGTCTTGAACGGCGGGACGTCCGCGCCGCGGTGGCCGGCGGGCAGGGTCGGCAGGATCAGCCGCGATGCAACCGCCGCGTCGCCGCCGAGATGGAGCCCATACTCCGCCGGGAACGGCGACGGCCAGACGACGGGCCACATCGACGAGGCGACCGACAGGCGGATCCGGTGACCGGCCGCGAAGCGGTGGGCCGTCGAGCGGAGGGCGACGCGGAGCTCATTGACCACGCCAGGCTCGAGCGCTTCCGGGGCCGAGTGCGAGGAGCGGTGAGTCAGGTTCAGGATGCCGGCGCTGACCTGGAACGGCGTCCCGTCCGGCGCCACGTCCAGGAGCCGGACAACGGCGGTCGCGATCGGGACCGGTGACTCCCAGTGGAGGACTGTGGCAGGGAATCCGACGACGTCGAGGTCAGACTCGAGCGGGGCGGACGTGAACGTCGGCCCGAGCACGTCGTCCGGCCGCAGGTCGCGGGCGACCCCGTTCGGCTGACCGCCGGCGCCCCACGACAACCCCGCCCGGGTGCCGACCGTCGCCCGGTGACGGAAGCGCTCCACCGCGGGCTCCGACGCCGGCTCGGCGGACAGGACACCGACCAGCGGCGTGTCGCCAGGAGTCAGGTGAAGGACCTTCTCGCCGAGATCGGCCGGAGGCCACACGGCCTCGGCGATCCAGTCCCCTGACCAGGCTGCGGGGAACGGCTCGGGCTCGGCCCAGTCGTGGCGGAACGCGATGAGGCTCGGCTCGTCCATCGCACCGTTGTCGACGCCCTTCAGCCAGTGGTCGAAGAACCGGATCATCTCGTGGTACCAGTCGACGTTCGGGCCGGGGTAGGCGTCGTCCGGCAGGTCGTGGACCCAGTTGCCGATCAGCGCCTTGCGCGGCGCGTTCGTGCAGCGCTCGAGCATTCGCACGGCAGCGTCGACGTACTCGTCCATCCAGCCGCCGATCAGGAACGTCGGCGTCGTTAGCCGTTCCCAGTTCGGCGCCAGCGAACCCTGCCGCCAGTACGGCCCGTCGTGCTGCTGGCGGAGCCACTCGAACAGCCAGATCGGAGTCTGCTCGAGCCGTTCCCGCCACTCCGTTGCCCAAGCCGCTCCGCGATACGCCGCGAGCGGCGGCATCGCATTCATGCCGACCATGGAGACGGCGTACTGCGACAGCTCCGAGACGGTCGCGCAGCCGCCGAGGTAATGGACGTCGTCGGTGTAGCGGTCGTCGGTGGCCATCATCGGCACGATCGCCGCGAGGTGCGGTGGGTGGAGCAGGGCGACCTGGATCGACGTGAAGCCGCCGTACGAGATGCCCCACATCCCGACCTTGCCGTTCGACCACGCTTGGGCGGCCAGCCACTCGACCGCGTCGTAGCCGTCCTGCGTCTCGCGGGCCGTGTACTCGTCGAGGGCGATCCCGGGCGACGAGCCGGTGCCCCGGATGTCGAGCCGGCACAGGGCGAAGCCGCGCGCCGCGAGCCACTCGCCGCGGCTCTGGTCACTCGCCGCGCGCCAGTCGTCCTTGCGGTACGGGATCATCTCGAGGATCGCCGGGAAGGCCTGCGGGCCCGTCCCGTCAGCGAGCGGCTCCGGCAGCCACAGGTTGGCCGAGAGCTCCAGCCCGTCGGACACGGGGATCCGGACGTCGTGCAGGGCGGCGACTGAGTGGATCGGCTGGCTTGCGGGGCGGTCGCTCACGCCATGAGTCTAGGGTCGGCGGCGCCCGCCACGACACGACGCCCCGCTCCGTGCGACGTCAGCCCCCAAGCGCCTCGCGGAAGAACCCGACGAGGCGTCGCTCGTACTCGTCGGGCTGGTCGATCATCGCCCGGGTGTGCCCGGAGCCCGGGACGAACCAGGTCCCGGCAACGCCACCGTCGGCCTCGACCGCGGCGGCGAGGGCGCGCCCGTCGGCGACCTTGACCACGTCGTCACGCTCGCCGTGGGTGATGTAGATCGGCCGCCCTGCGAGCCGACGGACATTCCGGAGCGGGCTATCGGCCGCGAGATCGTCGCCGCGAATGATCCGACCGGCCAGGACCGCCCCGATGTCGAGGAATGTGGGGTAGCCCTGCCGTGAGAGCTCGTCGCGGATGAACGCGGGTAGGTCGGCGAAGCTCGAGTCGGCCCAGACCGCCGCGACCAGCGGTTCGTGACCGGTCGCGATCAGGCTGGTCGCCGCGCCCAGCGAGATCCCGGCGAGGCCGATCCGCTCGGGTGCGAAACCACGGTCCGCCTGGAGCCAGTCCCAGACGCCGAGCAGGTCGCGATACTCCTCGGTGCCGCCGGCGTAATGACCGTCCTCGATGGTCGAGTCGCCATGCTCGCGGAGGTCCACGAGCAGGACGGCAAATCCGTTGCGATGGAGCATGCCCGCGGGCACCAGCACGGTGGCATCGCGGCGGCAGGCGGACAGGCCGTGAGCGATGACGACGACTGGGGCACCGGCCGCGACGGCCGGGACGTACCAGCCGCTGAGCTCGATGCCGGCGTCGCGGCTCGGGATCATGACGTCCTCGGGCTCGGGCATGAGGTACGGCGCCGCGTCGAAGTCCTCGCGGCCCGGGTTCGGCGTGCCGTCCGCGGCGAGGACCCCGAATGCGTTCGGGACATTCGTCGCCCAGGCCGCCGGGCAGGCGCCGATCTTCGTGAGCCGGTTGTAGACGACCACGCTGGCGATGCCGTAGCCGGCGACCAGGAGTGTCGTGGCCGTGACGCCGACTCCGACCAGGATTCGTCGGGTGTTCATCGATCCGATGGTGCGGCCTGACGCCGAACGGCGCACGCGCCGGGCTGCAGCCGCATGGATCGCGCCGTGCGACGATGCCGCCATGCCCGAATTCACCGAGCCCGCCGTCCGTGTCGGACCGTGGTTCCGCCGCTCGCGATCGACCGGCTACGCCAATCCGTGGATCAGCGTCTGGCACGACGAGGTCGACCGGCCCGACGGGAGCCCCGGCATCTATGGCGTCGTCCACTTCGAGAACCTGGCCGTCGGCGTCGTCGTCCTCGATGACGAGGATCGCGTCCTCCTCGTCGGCCAGCACCGCTACACGCTCGACGTCTACTCATGGGAGATCCCTGAAGGCGGCGTCCCGCCGGGGGAGTCGGCCCTCGAGGGCGCCCGGCGGGAGCTGCGCGAGGAGACCGGCGTCGAGGCCGACGACTGGCGCGAGCTCGTCCGGTTCCACCTGTCGAACTCGGTCAGCGACGAGGCCGGGGTCGTGTTCGCGGCCCACGCCGTTGAGCACCGCACCGCTGCGCCCGAGCCCTCGGAGGAGCTCCAGACACGGTGGATCCCGCTCGACGAGGCGCTCGCGATGACGACCGACGGCCGAATCACCGATGCGATCACGATCATCGGTCTGCAGCGCGTGGCTCTCGATCGGCTGGCCCCGCGATGACCGAGCTCCACGTCCTGCGCGTGTTCGTCGGCCCGGATGGCCGCGGCGGCAACCCGCTCGGCGTCTTCCTCGACGGCGCCGCGATCCCGCCCGATCGCCGCCAGGCCGTCGCGCTCGAACTCGGCTTCTCCGAGACCGTCTTCGTCGATGACGCCGCCGAGGGTGCGATCCGGATCTTCACGCCGGCCCGCGAGCTGCCGTTCGCGGGCCACCCGACGGTCGGCACCGGCTGGCTCTTCCACGAGACGGGCGCTCCGGCCACGACCCTCCGGCCACCGGCCGGCGACGTCCCGGTCCGCCACGACGCAGAACGCACGTGGGTCCGGGCGCGGCCTGAGTGGATCCACGCGTTCCGGCTCGAGCAGCTGGCCTCTGCGGCCGATGTCGAGGCGTTCGTGGGGCCGGCCCTCGGCGCGCCCGAGGTGTACGTCTGGGCCTGGCTCGACGAGTCCGCCGGGGTTGTCAGGGCGCGCTATTTCGTGACCGAATTCCCTGTCGCCGAAGACGAGGCCACCGGCGCGGCCGCGGTGACGATGGGTTCGCTGCTCGGCCGGCCGCTCGCGATCCGTCAGGGCGTCGGCTCGGAGATTCTCGTCCGGCCACAACCCGACGGCATGATCGAGATCGGCGGCCGGGTGGAGTTTGTCGAGAGGCGCGAGTACGTGATCGGTCAGTAGGTCTCGACGCTGACCGGGGTCTGTGCAAAGTCCCGGACGTTTCGGGTCAGCACTGAGGCGCGCAAGTCCTCGGCACATGCCGCGATCAATGCGTCGGCGATGCCGATGTCGTGGTTGACTGAGCGCGACCGTGCGCGCCACAGACCAGCCGTCTTGGCATGCATCGGACCGCCGGCGACGAACTCAACAAATTCCAACAGGTTGGTCAGAGCACGATCATCGTCCGACGGCGCGCCCGCCCAGGCTTCGGCGGTAACGACGTCGTTCACGAACGGAATGTCGCCCTGCTCCACGATCCGGCGCAGCCGCTGCACTGCCTCCGGCGTCCCGCGCAGGTGATCGACGATGAACGTGGTGTCGAGCAGATATCGAGTCATCCCTTGCCAGCCCACGGATCGCGGTCCTCGGCTCGGAGCGCCCTGACCCAATCCACGACGTCCTCGCTCGTCTTCCAGAGCGGGTTTTCCACCCAGGCTCCGGCAGTTTGCTCGACGACCTCGCGCAGGCGGTCCCTCCTGACCTGCGCGCGGAGCGCCTCGGCAACGTAGCGGCTGCGACCCCGCAGTCCGGCGAAGTGGTCGACCTCCGCGACGAGTTCCTTGGGCAGCAACAGGTTCGTGCGCACGTTCATGCGCATAACATGGCGCACGGCGTGGCGCGCGTCAAGTGGCCGAACTCGGGAATGGTGGTATCCGACCGTGGAGTCTCCGCCACGGGGCCACGACGCGCGACGGTCGGGCGACCTGGGCCCGCGCCCGGCTACGATCGCGAGCGTGCGCAATGACTGGGACGCGATCGTCGTCGGGCTCGGGGCGATCGGCTCCGGGGCGGCCTACTGGCTCAGCGCGCGCCTCGGCGATCGCGTCCTCGGGCTCGAGCAGTTCGAGCTCGGCCACGGCAACGGCGCGGGCCAGGATCACAGCCGGATCATCCGCCTCTCCTATCACCGGCCCGACTACATCCGGCTCGCTCGCCGTGCCTACGAGAGTTGGACCGAGGTCGAGGCCGAGAGCGGGACGACGATCGTGACCCGGACGGGCGGTCTCGACATCGGCCCGTACGATGCTGCGATCCCGCTGTCGGACTACACCGAGTCGATGGCGGCCGAGGGCGTCCCCTTCGAGCACCTCACGGGACCGGAGATCGCCCGGCGCTGGCCGCAGTGGCGGCTCGGCGACGAGCACCACGGTCTGTTCCAGGCCGACGCGGGCATCGCCGATCCGAATCGCGGTAACGCCGCCCACCAGCGCCTCGCCCGCGCCCACGGGGCGACGCTCCTGGAGCGCACGCCCGTCGCTCGCCTCGGCGCGCTCGCCGACGGCACCGTCGAAGTCATGCTGGCCGACGGCACGGTCCATCGCGCGGCGCACGTCGTCCTCGCCGCGGACGCCTGGACGAACGACCTCCTCGCGTCGTTTGATCGGCGCCTTCCCCTGACCGTCATCCAGGCCCAGGTCACGTACTTCGCGCCGCCCGACCCAGCCCTCTTCGCGCCGGACCGCTTCCCGATCTGGATCTGGAT
>JALYPW010000284.1 GCA_030856145.1 Chloroflexota bacterium
GCCCCGCCGCACGGCCGCCAGATCGTCAAGCACGCGGGCCAACGCCTGAAGGTTGATCGCATCGCGGGCATAGCAGATGTCGAGGTCGTTGGTCAGCGACGCCGAGCCGTGCGCCTGGGCCGCGAGACCACCGACCAGAACGAACCGTACGTCCGCCGCGACGAGCCGCCGCAGGATCTCGTCAGGTCGGAAGATCGGAAGCTCGCTCACTCCGCGACCCGCCGGATCTGCCAGCGCTCGACCATCGCGCGATCGTTCGCGATGCCGAGTTCGAGGCGCTCGCCCGGGGTGAGCTCGATCAGCCGGCGGATGACCGTCCGGTCGATCCCGATCCCGAGGCGTGGCAGGTGCTCGAGGCCGAACCCGCAGCCTTCGAGCAGCCGGTCCAGGGTGCCGACGCGCGGGTCCACCCGGCCCGACTCGATCCGGGCGATCGTCTCCTGGGGGATCCCGACCTTCTCCCCGAGCTGGCGCTGCGTCAGGCCAGCGACCGCGCGAGAGTGCTTGAGCATCCGGCTGGCCATCGACACCGCTCGTCTCCTTCTGATGACGCTAACATCATCATCCTCGGATACGGCCGCGGTCAAGGGTCGATAGGCGGTCAGATCAGGAGGTCAGAGCGCGCCCGCGGCAGCGAGCGCAGCGGCGAGCGCCCGGAAGAGCGGATGGTGCGGATCGATCGCGACCGTGCACGACGCGAACACCTCGTCGCCGGTCGTGGCGTGGAACGTGTAGATGGTCTCCTGGCCGTCGAAGGCCGTCGGGCACTCGCCCGTGAATGGCCTGCTCTGGAGGAGCGGGTAGTTGGCCTGCTCGATCTCGATCCGGAGAGCATCGAGGAGCGGCTCCGGCACCGTCCCGAGGACCCGATCCGTCGGGATCACCTCGTGGAGCGTGCCGTCGCCTTCGACATTGACCAGGCGGCCGCACGCTCCGTTGGGGCATTCCCCGCCGCGCGTCTCGATCGACACGATGGCGAGTGGCTGCGGTGTCGGCGCCGGGGTCTCCGATTCGAGGGGGAAGAAGGTCGGCGCGCGCGACGCGGACGGGGCCGCCACGGAGCCCGAGGGAACCGCCGCCTGGCCACAGCCGCTCGCGACGAACACGAAGGCCGACACGAGGAGCGCGCGGAGCATCACCATCCGCCGACGACGCCGGTCGGAGCGGCCCGGTTCCGACCTATCCTTGGCGCCATGCCCGTCCTCCGCAGCCGCCTCGATCCGGCAAGCGCCGAGACGCGCGCCAACCACGCGGCGATGGCCGCCCTCGTCGCGGACCTGCGCGAGCGCCAGGCGGTGGTCGCGGGGCGCGGTGCCGGCGGCGACGACCGCTCGATCGCCCGCCACCGCGAACGCGGCAAGCTGCCCGTCCGCGAGCGGATCGATCGCCTCCTGGACCCCGGCGCGCCCTTCCTCGAGCTGAGCCCGCTCGCTGCCACAGGCCTGTACGACGACGACGCCCCGGGCGCCGGGATCGTCACGGGGATCGGCCGGATCGAGGGCACGACGTGCGTGATCGTTGCCAACGACGCGACGGTCAAGGGCGGGACCTACTACCCGATGACGGTGAAGAAGCACCTCCGGGCACAGGAGGTCGCGCTCGAGAACCGACTGCCGTGCGTCTACCTCGTCGATTCGGGCGGCGCCTTCCTGCCGCTCCAGGCCGATGTCTTCCCGGATCGCGACCACTTCGGGCGCATCTTCTACAACCAGGCGCGGATGTCGGGCGCCGGGATCCCCCAGGTCGCACTGGTGATGGGCTCATCGACGGCGGGCGGCGCCTACGTCCCGGCGATGAGCGACGAGACCGTGATCGTCAAGGGCACCGGCACGATCTTCCTCGGCGGGCCGCCGCTCGTGAAGGCCGCGACGGGCGAAGAGGTAAGCGCCGAGGACCTCGGCGGGGGCGACGTCCACACCGCGATCTCCGGGGTGGCCGACCATCTGGCGCTCGACGACGAGCACGCGATCGCGCTCGGACGTTCGATCGTGGCCAACCTGAACCGCCGGCCGCCGCCCACGCCGTGGGAACGGCTCGCGCCGGAGCCGCCGGCGGTTGACCCGGCCGGAGGCGACGGCGCTCGGGCCGCCGGCCTGTACGCGGCCGTCTCGGCCGACCCGCGGCGGCCCGTCGAGGTCCGCGAGATCATCGCCCGGCTCGTCGACGGCAGTCGCTTTCACGATTTCAAGCCGCGCTACGGCGAGACGCTCGTTACCGGCTTCGCCCACATCGACGGCTGGCCGGTCGGGATCGTCGCCAACGACGGGATCCTGTTCAGCGCGTCGGCGTTGAAGGGCGCCCACTTCGTCGAGCTGTGCGCCCAGCGCAAGATCCCGCTCGTGTTCCTCCAGAACATCACCGGGTTCATGGTCGGGCGCGAGTACGAGCACGGCGGGATCGCCAAGGACGGCGCCAAGATGGTGACCGCGGTCGCCTGCGCCGAGGTCCCGAAGTTCACGATCCTGATCGGCGGCTCGTTCGGGGCCGGCAACTACGCGATGGCCGGCCGGGCATACCAGCCGCGCTTCCTGTGGACCTGGCCGAACTCGCGCATCTCCGTCATGGGCGGAAGCCAGGCGGCGCGGGTCCTCTCGACCGTCGGCGGGCCGTTCGCCGACGACGCCGCGCGCGACGCGTTCGAAGCGCCGATCCTCGACACCTACGAGCGCGAGGGCTCGCCCTATTTCGCCACCGCGCGCCTGTGGGACGACGGCGTGATCGACCCGCTCGACACGCGGCGCGTCCTGTCGCTCGGGATCGAGGCGGCCCTCCACGCACCGATCCCGGACACGCGGTTCGGCGTCTTCCGGATGTGAAACTGCTGCCCACCGATTCAATCGGCAGGCCCACGGAGGAGACGGCCCATGGTGACGTTCTGGAGTGAGACATCCGACCGCCGCCGGCGCGAGGTCGCCGCAGACCTCGCGACCTGGGCGTGGGTTGCCCTGTGGTCGGTCGCGGCGTACCGGATCCACGAGGCGATTGCGGGGTTCGCGGAGGCGGGCCGCGCACTCGAGCGCGGCGGCGAGGCCATCCAGGGGGCCGGCGGCCAGATCGGGTCATCCCTCGAGGGTTTGCCGGTCGTCGGGCAGGGCGTTGCCGAGGTCGCGCGCCGCGCGTTCAGCGGCGCGGGCGAGCCATTCGTCTTCGTCGGCTCTGAGTTCGTCGACCTGATCACCCTCCTCGCCCGGGTCCTCGCAGTGCTCATCCTCGCGGTGGCGCTCGTGCCGTGGCTGAGTCGCTATCTGCCGTGGCGGGCCGCGCGCCTCGCCGAGCTCCGTGCCGCGACGACTGCGATCCGGCGGCGGCCGGCAGGCGCATCCGCGGAGTCCGTGGACCAGCTCCTTGCGAGTCGTGCGTTTCATCGACTGTCATGGGAGGAGCTGCTCGCGTACAGCCCGGATCCAGTCGGGGACTTCACGTCCGGTCGGTATGCAGCGCTTGCCCGGGCAGAGCTCGAGTCGGCCGGCCTGCGGGTGCGGACGTCACGATCGTGAGCGAGCAGTCACCGGACCAGGCGAACGGACGCGTCGTCCAGGTCAACATCTCGCCCGGCGGCGTGCCGAAGCTGCCGGTCCCGGCCGCGCACGTCAGGCGGGACGGGCTGGACGGTGACGCCCGCGACCACGACGCGGTCCACGGCGGGCCGCACCGGGCGGTCTGCCTGCTGGCGATCGAAGCGATCGAGCGGGTCCGGGCCGACCGCCATACCGGCGTCGGGGCCGGAGCGGTCGGCGAGAACCTGACGACCGAGGGGACCGAGCCCGGCAGGTCGGGGGAGGCGGCCCCTGCCATGTCGCCCTTGTCGAGGATCCGGACGTCGATCGGCCAATCTGGAGTTCCTCGGGATCCGCCGGATCTGGACTCGCGGCCACTACCGGATCGAGCCGGATGGAGCTGCGCCCGAGCCGGCCGGTAGGATGCCCCGGTGACCGACCTCCTCCGCCTCGAGCGCAGCGGCCCGAATGACGCCGTCGCCCGCGTGACCCTTGCCCGGCCCGATGTCCACAACGCGTTCAACGCCAGCCTGATCGCCGAGCTGCGCCGGACGTTCGGCGCGCTCGCCCGCGAGGCGCCGACCGCGCTCCGGGTCGTGATCCTGGCTGGGGACGGGCCGTCGTTCAGTGCCGGCGCCGACATCGAGTGGATGCGGGCCGCACTCCACCTCGACGTCGAAGGCAACGAACAGGACGCGGTCGCGTTCGCGGACACGCTCGAGGCGATCGACGCGTGTCCGGTGCCCGTGATCGCCCGGGTCCACGGCGCGGCCCTCGGCGGCGGGTCCGGGCTGTGCGCAGTGTCGGATCTCGTGATCGCCGAGGCGGGCGCGAAATTCGGGTTCACCGAGACGCGTCTCGGGATCCTGCCGGCGGTGATCTCGCCGTTCGTGATCGCGAAGATCGGCGAGTCGAACGCCCGGGCGCTCTTCCCCGGCGGCCGCCGGTTCGACGCGGTGCGGGCGCAGCGGATCGGGCTGGTCCACGAGGTGGTGGAGGGTGTCGAGGCGCTCGACGCGGCCATCGATGCCGCTGTGGCCGATGTCCTGGAGTCCGGCCCGACGGCGGTCCGGGCCGCGAAGTCGATCGTTCGCGAGGTGCGCGGCCTTCCCCACGGTTCGTCGAAGTGGCACACGGCCCGGGTCATCGCCCGGCAGCGCGTGTCCGACGAGGCCCAGGAGGGGTTCCGAGCATTCACCGAGAAGCGCCGGCCGGCATGGGCACCCGACGACTGACCGCGGCATTGCTGCTCGGGACTGCTGCGCTGGTCGGCGGCTGCGGGGGGTCACCGCGCGATCTGGGCACCGTGCAACCACGCAACCCGATCCCGGACTTCGAAGGAGGCCGCTGGACGCTCGTCGAGGTCGAAGGGATTGTGCCAGCGGCTGGAGGGCAGGAGCCGCGCCTCGTCGAGGTCGATCCTGACGGGCAGATGATCACGGTGTACTTCACCGGGGGTGATCCGAAGTGTTACGCGGTCGCCGGCGTGGATGTGGTTCGGCGCGATCCCGAACCGCCCGACGTCAAGGTCCGCTATGGAATGCGACTCGGCGTGATGAGCTGCAATGCGGCGCTCGCTTCGCTGGCGATCCGGGTACCTCTGGAT
>JALYPW010000318.1 GCA_030856145.1 Chloroflexota bacterium
GAGGATGATCAGCTCGGGCTCGTGGACGAGGGCGCATGCCAGCTCGAGGCGGCGCTGCATCCCGCCCGAGAGGCGTCCTGCCTGGCGACCACGTGCGTCCCACAGGTCGACGATGTGGAGGACCTCCCTCACGCGGCGCCGGCGGCGTCGCCAGAGCATCCCGAACAGGCTTGCCACGAAGTCGATGTTCTCGCCGGCGGTCAGGTCGTCATAGAGCGTGAACTGCTGGGGCATGTAGCCGATCCGCTCGCGGTCAGAGCGCCGGAACGTCCGCGGGTCGCGGCCCATGACCGACACGTCGCCGGACGTCGGCGCGAGGGCGCCGGTGAGCATCCGGATCGCGGTTGTCTTGCCGGCCCCGGATGGACCGATGATGCCGAGAATCGTGCCCCGCGGAACGGCCAGATCCACGCCGCTCAGGACGACACGGTCCTCGAAGCGGCGACTGACGCCGCGCATGGCGACGATGAGGTCGGGGTCGTCGAAGCGGACGTCGGAGGTCGTCCCGGTGACGGGCTTCGTGGTCGGCGGCCCGGCAACGGGCTCGGCGCCTTGTTCGGCGGCCTCGGCGACGGGCTCGGCGACAGGTTCGACGGCGACGGGCTCGGCGACTGGTTCGACGGCGGCCTGGTTCGGCAGGGCGGCCTGGATCGGCTCGGCGGTCGGCTCGCCAGCGCTTGGGATCGGCTCGATCGGACGGGGATCGGGAGCCATGCGTCCTCCTGGGGGTCGGGCGGCGGCTGGGGGTCGGTGCGGTTCGTCGCCGTTTGGGCAGGCGGAGTGTGGCGAGCCAGCCATCCCGTCGGCGTAAGCGCGGCCACCCGCCACGCTACGAACGCATGACGACGACCGGTCCGCGGGCTGCAATGCGGCTGGCATCGCTCGATCCCGCCCACCGCGCGTGGCCGCTACGGCGGATCGGCCAGTCTCGGGTCGATGAGCACCGCCGTTCACCGCCGATGAGCACGACTCCGATCACGGCCCCGACCACGACCCCCGGCGGCGGCCTGCGCCACAGCACCGACGACCGGCCCGGCCTCACCCGGCGCAGATCCGGGACGGGCTTCACGTACCGCGACGACGGTGCCACGATCCGCGATGACGACGTCCTCGACCGGATCCGTCGGCTCGCGATCCCACCGGCCTGGACTGACGTCTGGATCTGCCCGTGGCCCAACGGCCATCTCCAGGCCACCGGCCGCGACGCGCGCGGCCGCAAGCAGTACCGATACCACGCTCGCTACCGCGCGCGGCGTGAGGATGCCAAGTTTGAACGGCTCATCGCGTTCGCGAAGGCCCTGCCGGCGCTCCGCGAGCAGGTGGAGCGCGACCTTGGTCGAACAGGGCTTCCGCGCGAGAAGGTCGTGGCGGCCGTCGTGCGACTGCTCGAGCTGACCCTGATCCGGGTCGGCAACGACGAATACGCCCGGCTGAACCGCTCGTTCGGGCTGACGACCCTGCGCGACCGCCACGCCCGGGTCGACGGGACCGAGATCACGTTCCGCTTCCGGGGCAAGTCGGGCAGGGATCACGAGGTCGGCCTGCGCGACCGGCGGCTCGCCTCGGTCGTCCGGCGCTGCCGCGACCTGCCCGGCCAGGAGCTGTTCCAGTACGTCGATGACGAGGGCCGGCCGCAGGACGTCGCGTCCGACGACGTGAACGCCTACCTCGGCCGGATCGCGCCCGGGATCACCGCCAAGGAGTTCAGGACGTGGGCCGGGACCGTCCTCGCCTACCGGGCGTTGCGAGCTCTCGGCAAGGGCTCGACGGACCGCGAGAAGCAGCGCAACGTGACCGCGGCCATCCAGGCCACGGCCGACAACCTCGGCAACACGGCGGCAGTCGCGCGCCAGGCCTACGTCCACCCGGCCGTCGTCGACGCCTATTTCGACGGGCGGATCCGGGCCGCCCTCGTTGACGCCGCCGAGGACACCGGCGAAGCGCCCGGCGCGACGAACGCCGACGAGGAGCGGGCGGTGATCGCGCTCCTCCGGGCGCGGCTCCGCGAGGATGCCGGTCGACTGACCTCCCGGCGACGTGGACCGGCCCAGACCGGACGTCCGGCCACGAGCCGGTCAGCGGCGGTCCGGCCGGCCAAACGCTCCACGACGGCCGACCGAGCCCGCTCGGCGGGCTGACCAATGGCCACCCTCGCGGGGCTGTTCGGCATCATCGGCCGATTTGCCGGCAAGCTCCTGACGACGACGCTCGGCTGGGCGTCGAGCCTGCTGTTCGGGCGGGTGCCCCAGGATCGCCAGATCATCCTCGCCCTGATCACGTTCGGATCGGTGGTGTGGGCGGCCCTCCTGTTCGGGGTCCTCGTGCCGGAGCTCGGAGCATTCCTCGTGGCGGCCGTGCCCGCCCCGGACGTCGTCGATCGGGGCTGGCTCCGCCTCGCGATGCTGATCGGCGCGATCGTCGTCCCGATCGTCGTCGGGGTCGCGACGCTCTTCGTCGTCGACCCGGCGCGTCGGCCGCGCGGCACGGCGATGGTCGGCCAGATCGTGCGCGGCTACCCGCTCTGTGCGGCCCTGGCCCTGACCCTCCTGATCCTGGCTGGCGTCGGGATCGCGCGGTTTGTCCACCACCGGGCGATCGGCTGGACGGACGCCCACGTGCCGATCGTCGTCCGGCCGGGTGGCTACGACCGGGTCGTGGCGGACCTCGAGGCAGCCCTCGACGACGCCGGCCTCGCGGTTGATCGTCGGCCGGCGCCGCTGCCCCTCGCGCTCCCCGGCCGGATGCTGGGCCGGATCGCCGGGCCGTCCATCCGGGCGCTCGTCCCGGACCGGCCGGTCGAACTCGTCGGACAGGACATCGCGATCGGCCTGTATCCGTCGGACATCGCGATCGCCGGCAAGAAGTTTGCGGTCGCCCGGGCACGTGCGGCGATCGCCACCCGACTGACCTCGACGGCGGCTTCGATGACGACGTCGGCGGAGGCCCAGGAGGTCGAGGCGCAGCTCGAGGCCCTGACCCGGCCACGGGCGGCCGGCGGCCAGCCCGGATCAGACGGGCCGGTCGATCTCGTTGCGGCGGGTGCCGCCCTGGCTGCCATTGATGCTCGGCTGGCCACGATCGAGGTGTCCCACGAGGAATGGGAGATCCTGTATCGACAGCGTCTCCAGGTGGAGCGCGACCTGCTTGCCGGACGTTCGCCCGGGAGCGTCCAGCCGACCGAAGCCGGCTCGCCGCTCGGTGCCTCGGTCGCGCGCAACGAGGTCGCCCAGGGCGTCTCGCACAAGCGGCGTTTCGCCGGGGCGGTCGTGGCGACCGTGGGTCTCGGACTCATCGCGGCCGATGTTGTGGTCGCCGCTCTCGATCGCCGACGCCGCCGACGCTGACCGAAGACCCGCCACGCCCCGCCGGCGCACCCTCCGGCGGCGACTCGGGCCCCGACCGTCAGCCGCGCTCGTCGATCTTCAGACAGAACCCGAATTCGACGCCGCCGAGCCCGTCGTCCCGATTGGCGGCCCACGTCCGGCCGCCCATCGCCTCGACGAGGTGGCGGCACACGAACGGTCCGATGCCGGCTCCGGCGAGCCGTCCGACGGCCGACGGATCGGGCAGCTCGAACGCCCGTTCCAGCTCGGCGTCGCCAAGGGTCGGTCCGCGATCGCGAACGACCACGCCAACCTCGTCCGCCGCGCGGTCCACCCGCAGCTCGACCTGAAGCGGTCGGTCCGGGGTGGTGCCGGCGAATCGGAGCGACGTCATGACCAGGTTGCGGCAGGCCTGCTCCACATAGGTCGAGTCCCCGTGGACGGCCGGCGCGGGGCTGGGTCCGATCCGCTCGATGGTCGCACCCGGGGCGCGGTCGCCGGCCATGCGGACGGTGGAATCGACTGTCCGGTGGAGCAGGACCGGCTCGTCGAGCGGCTGGAGCACCTGGCGCTCCAGCCGGGCCAGCACGAGAAGGTCCTCGACGAGGTCGTACAGGCGGGCCGCTTCGGCGCTGATGTCCCGGGCCAGGACCTGCGATGCCAGCTGGGCCAGCGCAGGCCGCCTGGCAAGGACCGACGAGCCGGCGTAGATCGTGGTGATCGGCGTCCGCAGCTCGTGGGACAGGACCGAAAGATAGGCCTCGCGCTCTGGCTGCAGGTCGCGGCTGTCCGTGACATCGCGGAGCACGAAGACGGTCTGCCCGTCGCCGCTGTCGGGGCGGGGAGCGGTTTCGGGATCGCGTCCCGGGCCGCGGTCCAGGGGGATCGTCCGGAGTGCGTACCAGCGGTTCGGCCGGTGGCGCGACCGGACCGTGACCGGGCGCTGATCCGTGGTGCCTGGGACCTCGCCGGCTTGGTGCCGCTGAGGATCGGGGGTGATCGCCTCGAAGCGGGAGAGCAGATCTGCCCGATCGTGGATGGGTTCGCCCGCGAACAGCTGATCCGCCGCCGGGTTCGTCAAGCGCAGTTCGCCGTTGCCGTCCATGACGAACACGGCTTCAGGCAGGGCATCGATCACGGCCCCAACGCGGCCCAGGTCGGCGACCCCGGCAGCGCCGGCGAGATCGGTCGACCGACGTTGGAGCGGGCCGGCCGGTTGGGTCTGGTCAAGCATCAGATTCACAGCATCGGTCGCGTGGTCCGACGGCTGGCTCCCATCCTTGGGCGGACATGTTGCGGGTCCATCGCAGGGTCGAACTGTTGCGAGCGAGGTGGCCTGGCCCGGAACAGGGCGACGCCCCCGTCGAGTGCGACGGGGGCGTACCCGGTGCGCAGGAGCGGCCGACGCTCAGTGCGAGTGGTCGTCGTCGGAGTTTCGGCGGACCTCGTCACCCGCGTTGCCGAGAGTGTCGCGGATGTCGTCGCCCACGTTGGCGACCTTGTCGGACAGGCTCTCATCGCCGTCCGCCTTGCGCCACGTCTCCTTGGCCTCGTTGCCGACGTCGCGGGCACCGTGCTTGATGTCGGCCTTCGCGTCTTCGTAACCCATCGTGGAGCCTCCGGGGTAATTGGACCGGTGGTCCGGTCCGCTGTCTCGAACGTAGCGCGGTCGGCGTTGCGCGAGCCTCCGCGGACCGCCGCCCGAGTGTCAGCGCGCTTGCAGTCGCGGCTGTCACGTCCCTGCAACCGGGTGCGGTCCGGCGGATGGCCGGCTGCCGCCCGCTGCGCCATACGGTGAGGTCATCACTCTCGACCCAACTCGACATCGGAGGTAACCCCACATGGCCACCACGACGAACGGCTCGACCACCTCGAGCGCAACGACCCTCGCCGACGAGACGAGCGACCTCGCGACGACCGCCAAGGGCATCGCCAGCGATGTCGCCGACAAGGCCGTCGCCGCAGCCCAGCGCCTGCCCGAGGCCGCCAGCGCCACGGGCGTCCAGCTCGAGAAGGCCAATCAGATCATCCGGAGCGAGTCCGACGAAGTGCTCGCGGTCGGAACGTCGCTCTCGCTCGGCATGGCGATCGGCCTGCTGCTCGGTGGCGCGAACCGCCTCCTGGTCATCCTGGCCCTTGTCCCGGCAACCGCGATGGGCCTGACCCTCTTCGATCGCCACAACGGAACGCGGCCGACCCGCCCCCGTTGACCCGCGGCCGCCGAACGGCGGGCGGACCACTGAAGC
>JALYPW010000321.1 GCA_030856145.1 Chloroflexota bacterium
GTCCAGAGCACCCCGGCAACCACGAGGAACGTGATCGCGTTGATGACGAACGCGAACGTCACCCCGCCCGCGACCACGAGGAGCCCGCCCAGCGCGGGTCCGACGATGAAACCGACATTGTCGAGGCTCGACCAGGCACTGTTCGCCGGCCCGAGCTGGCGCTCGTCCTGGACCAGGCTCGGCAGGTACGCCCCGATCGCCGGATAGAAGAACGTCGAGAAGCTCGCCGCCAGCACGGACAGCCCGATGATCGCAACCACCGGTCCGTTCGTCGCGACCAGCACGGCCATCCCCAGCATGCAGGCGCCACGGGCGAGGTCGGTGACGAGCAGGATCAGCCGACGATCGAAGCGGTCGGCCACGATGCCGGCGGGGATCGACAGGGCGACGTACGGCAGCGTCCGCAGCGCGCCGAACACGCCAAGGAGCGTGGGGTCGCCGGTCTCGCGGAAGATCACGACGAGGATGCCGACGATGTACAACCAGTCGCCGATGGCGCTGACGAACTCGCCGCCGAGCAGCTTCGTGAGCGGCCGGTTCGCGAGCAGAGCGCGGTAGGCAGCAAGAGCACGCATCGGGAGCCCGAGTCTATCGGTTGGTGACGGTCCGAATCAGGCGGCGCCGGGATCAGGCGGGGCGAAGCGATCTGTCATTGCCTGAGCGTCGGCGAGGCGACTGCCAGAGCGAGGCAGGAATCGAGGCGCCCGTCCGCCCTGAGGGCGACGGGCGATGCGATGACGGTTGGGGAGATCCCGCGGACGTGAGTGTCGGTCTCCCGTGCCCAGGAGACCAACCGGATGGCGACCAGTGGGTCGCGTCCCTCAGTGCAGACAATGAGCGGTGGGCCGCCGCGTCGCATCCTCCAAATGCACGAATTCGCTCGAGGCGGGTAGCATCCCGCAACCGACTCGACCGCCGATCCGACGCCCGCGCGCCGCCCGGCCGGGTCTCCTGCCCATCGGAGACGCTGCGTGAAGCTCGGACTGCAGATTTCCTCGTTCACCTGGCCGGGCGGCCCCCAAGCGCTCGGGCCGACCCTCGGCCGGATCGCCCGTCACGCCGACGACGTCGGATTCGACTCGATCTGGGTGATGGACCACTTCTTCCAGATCCGCGGCGTCGGCGCGGTCGAGGAGCCGATGCTCGAGGGCTGGACCGCGCTCGGCTTCCTGGCCGCCCAGACGAAGCGGGCCCGCCTCGGGCTGATGGTCGGCGGCGTCCACTACCGGCTCCCCGGCCTGTGGGTCAAGGCCGCGACCACGCTCGACATCCTGTCGGGCGGCCGGGCATGGCTCGGGATCGGCGCCGCGTGGAACGAGGACGAGTCGCGCAGCCTCGGCTTTCCGTTCCCGCCCCTCGGCGAACGGTTCGAGATGCTCGAGGAAACGCTCCAGATCGCGCACGAGATGTGGCAGGGCGAACGGGGCTCCGAAGCAGCCTTCGACGGTCGCCGATTCCATGCCACGCGGCTGTTGAACTCGCCCCAGTCGATCTCCCGGCCGCGCGTCCCGATCATGATCGGCGGCGGCGGTGAGCAGAAGACCCTCCGCCTGGTCGCCCGCTACGCCGACGCCACGAACGTCTTCGGCGGCCCGGTGCAGATCCACCACAAGTACGAGGTGATCCGGGAACACTGCGCCGCGATCGGGCGCGATCCCGACGAGATCGAGCGCTCCACGCTCCAGACCGTGAACCTCGCGAAGGAGTCCCCGAACCAGATCGTGGACCGGTTCGGCGAGTTGTCCGATGCCGGCGCCCAGCACGTGATCTTCAGCGTGGTTGGGGTGTCCGATCCGGCGCACCTCGAGACAATCGGCCGCGAGATCGTGCCGCAGATTCGCGACCTGTAGGTCTTCGGACGTGGCCGTGGCCATCCCGTGGCCATGCCAACTCGGCCGTCCGTCGCGCCAATCCGGCCGGCCCGCCCCGCGATCCCCGCCGAGCATCAATTCGTGACGAACGAGCACGGCCCGATCGCAGATCCGGCGCCTGTCCGTCAACTGGGCGATTTGGCGACGCTCATTCATCCGGATCTGATGTCCGCGTGGGATCAGCAACCCTCACGGGCCGTGGGTCGCCGCCCGAGCCGCCTCGCCGCGTCGACGTCGTCGGGATGGCGCAGGAGTGCGCCGCCCCCGGACCGTTGGCCTCGCTCTCCCGGCGAATCCGCCTCCTGGCGCCGGGATCCGTGCGTGAGCGGCTCGGCCGGCTGGCCGTGCACCGACTCCGAGGGCTCGCAACCGCCCAACACTCCCCGGCCGCACATATGGACGGCGCGAGGAGAGCCTCTTCCCCCGGACCGCGTAGGACCCAACAGGACTATCGGCCGATGGACCTCATCCATTCGAACGACGACCATCCGCAGCAATCCACCCCTCGGCCGGCCCCAAAACGGCCATCGCGGTGGCGGTCCGATGGTTGGAGGACAACCCGTGTCCGCTTCGCTGCGCCAGGTGTGCTCATGGCGCTGAAGGTCAACTGGGCGTTCCCGGTCGAGGAAGATCAGGTCCGGCGCCCGTCGTTCTCACCGGTCGACCCGGCCCCGTTCCCGCATCGACCGCGGCGGATCGGTCCGCCCGACGACGGGCGCGGTCCCGGCTCCGTCGCCCGCGATCGTGCCCATGCCATCAGTCGTGCAACCGACGCCCTGCTGGGGGTGGTCGATCAGCTGGCCCTCGCCGACCCGATGAAGCCGAGCGTCCTGATGTTCGCCGAGGTCGAACGCCAGCCGATGTACCACGGCGAGCTCCTCGCGGCGTGGCAGAGCCGCGCCTCCGTCAACCCGGATCGGGCGCGCAGGTTTCCGTGGCTCGACACGCGCGACAGCCTGCCGACCTCGCCGGTCACGGAGGCGCCCGATGGCCGCGGCGCGCTCTGGCGACCGCGCGAGCGAGACTGGCTCGATCGCGATCCGACGGCGTTCGGGCAACGACTCATGGGCCCCATCGGGATCGCCCAGAACCTCCAGTTCCTGTCCGACCTGACCGGACGCAGCGACTCGCTCATCGCCGAGACGGCGGCCGAGATCCTGCGTGACATCCAGCCCCTCGCCGAGGGCGAGGTTGCCGACTCGATCCGGGGCGACGACCCGTGGAAGGACACGTTCGCCCTCTGGCAGCTGGTCCGGCGACCGGGTGCGCTCGAGTTGATGCGCCCACTCGCGGTCGCGATCGCAACCCGCAGCGGCACGCTCGCGAGCCGCCTCGCCGGCCTGCCGTGCGGCATCCGCTTCCCGTTCGAGGCGGTCCCGCTCGTGTCCGCCAGCGCCCACCTCGGGCTCGGGCTCTGGGCGCTCGGGTACCGCCCGTCGCTCCTGCCCGGCCTGCTCACGTTCGTCGCTTCGCGCGAGCAGCGCGATGGCGGCTGGAGCGACGACGGCCAGCCGGCCGACGTCCTCACGACGCTTGCCGCGGCCGAGCTGCTCGGCTCGCTCGACCCGACGTTCGCGGCCGATCGGACGATCGACTTCTTCATCCGCCACCAGGAGTCTTCCGGCTGGTGGCGCGCCCTCGATCCGGAGGTCCCGTGGCTGACCGCGGAGATCGCCACGTGGCTGGGCCGGGCCGACCGGCCGTTCCATGAGCGCTTCGCGTGGCCGATCCAGGCCTTGACCGACCTTGACCGCAAGACCGGCATCCCCGGCTTCGCGGCGTTCGACACGATCGACCGGGTGTTCTCGACCCTGCCTGGCCTCGGAGCCGAGCCGATCGCGATGGCCTTCGCCGACCTGGCGGGCTTCCGCGAGTTCAACAACCGCTGCGGCCAGGATGTCGGCGACCTCGCACTGCGGCTCTTCGCCCAGCACTTGCGGTCGGTCGGCGGGACGCTCGCGATCCGCGACGGGGGCGACGAGTTCATCGTCGCCGGGGCACCCGGCCGGCCCGGCCTGGCCGACGACATCGACGCGTGGCGAGCGAGCTGGCCGGCGGTGTTCCGACGCCGATTCGGGACCGATGTTCCGATGGTCGCTCCGCGCTTCGTCGTCTCCGACGGCCGGGCGCGGGACATCGCGGCGCTTCGGGAACGGCTCGGACGCGAGATCGGCCGGACGAAAGAGCTTCGGCTCGACGAGGACGGACGAGGCCTGCTCCGGATCGTCTGAGACGCGGTCGGGCGGGCGGTCGCGATACCCCCTGGGGGTATTGCTTCCGTGCTACGATGAGGTGCGATGGCCGACGATTCCACCCGTTCCACGACCAATTCCGAGCCCGAACAGACGGTCGAGGGCGCGGCCCCAACCGAGGCCCCGCCTGACCCATTCGCGGGCCTGACGATCGACTTCGGGGGCGGCGGGGACGCGGTTTCGCTGGGCGCGAACGGCGCGAACGGCTCCCCGGAGGGCGGCGACTCCGGCGGCACCGGGTCGTTCGGCGCTCCGATGGACGTCGGCGCCCCGATCTCGTTCGAGGCACCGGCCGCACCGGCCGAGCAGACCTCGGCGGCGCCCCTCGCCCCGGCTCGGGCGGCGACCGGCGGCCCCGTCGGGGGGCCGAACGATGGCGCGGAACGCGACGAGCATCGGACCAAGGTCCTGATCATCGGCTCGGGCCCATCCGGCCTGACCGCAGCAATCTACGCCGCCCGGGCCAACCTCGAGCCGATCGTCATCGCCGGCGCCGTGCCCGGCGGTCAGCTGATGATCACGAGCGACGTCGAGAACTACCCGGGTTTTCCCGACGGGATCCTCGGCCCCGAGCTGATGGCCAAGTTCCGCGAGCAGGCGGAGCGGTTCGGGACGCGCCTCGTGGACGTCGATGTGGATCGGGTTGACTTCTCGGAACGACCGTTCCGGGTCTGGGCGCGCGGGACGGAATATCGAGCCGATTCGGTCATCGTCGCGACCGGGGCGTCGGCGCTGTGGCTCGGCCTCGAGAGCGAGACTCGCCTCCGCGGACGCGGCGTCTCGGCGTGCGCGACCTGCGACGGGTTCTTCTTCAAGGGCAAGGAAATCGCGGTCGTCGGTGGCGGCGACACGGCCCTCGAGGAGGCGACGTACCTGACCCGCTTCGCGGCGAAGGTCCACCTCCTCCACCGTCGCGAGAGCTTCCGGGCATCGAAGATCATGGTCGACCGGGCAATCGACAACCCCAAGATCGAGATCCACACGAACACGGCCGTCGAGGAGGTGCTCGGCGCGGCCAAGGTCGAGGGCCTGCGCCTCCGCGACACCGAGTCCGACGCGACCCGCGACGTCCCGATGGAGGGCCTCTTCGTCGCGATCGGCTACCGCCCCAACACAGAGGTCTTCAAGGAGCAGCTCGAGGTCGACGACAAAGGCTACCTCGTCGTTCACGACGAGACGGGCTCGAAGATCGAAGGCGTGTTCATCGCCGGCGACGTCCACGACCATCGCTACCGCCAGGCAGTCACGGCGGCGGGGGACGGCTGCAAGGCCGCGATCGACGCCGAGCGCTGGCTCGAGTCCGAGGGGATCAGCGAGGCCTCGACCGCCACGGCATGGTGAAGGTGGCGGGGCTGGAGGGGTTCTTGATCGTGCCCGATCCCGGCGCCGCGCCAACCACCGACGAGCTCGTCCGGGCCGCGCTCGACGAGGCGTTCGACCGGGCCGAGGCGAAGCGCGCCCCGAGCGGCGGGGGCCCGGGTGTGGCCGTCCTGGACGCGGGCTGCGGCCGAGTCTCGCACCTGAATCGCTACCGCTCACGAATCGAGCGCTTTGTCGGCGCCGACATCCACGCCCCGAAGCCGGGCGCCCTGCCCCACCTCGACGAGTTCGTGACCGTCGACCTATGTGTCGACGGCGAGGCATTTCCGGCGGACACGTTCGACGTGATCCTGTCCAGCTTCACGGTGGAGCATTTCGCGGACCCCCCGGCGGCGTTCCGGCACCTGCGCGGCTGGCTCAGACCGGGCGGCGTGCTGGTCCTGTCCACCGTGAACCGGCGTCACCCGTTCGTGCGGGCGTACCTGGGGCTGCCGGACGCGCTCCGTCGCCGCATCCAGCCGCTCGTCAAGGCGACTGCCGCCGATGCCCACCCTCTGGTCGGGGCATGCAACGATCCGGCGGCCCTGGATGCCGCCCTGCGCGCCGCCGGCTACGGCGATGTCCGGGTC
>JALYPW010000074.1 GCA_030856145.1 Chloroflexota bacterium
CCCGAACCAACCGGGCAGCTCGATCCGGGCCTGCGACCAGGCGAAGACCCACGGGATCGCACGGAGGTCGGCGATCGAGCCGCCGCCAGACGCGGCCTCGGGTGCATGACCGGCATCCGTCGCGGACGTCGCCCCACCCGGACGGCCGCGGGCGGCCGGCCGCGACCCGAAACGGAGCGTCGCGATCTCGTGGATCGGTGTGGCCTGGCGGAAGAAGTCGACGAACCGCGGGCCTTCGACAAGGCTCCGGTACGCCGCCCGGGAGGTGGCCGCGAGCTCGTCGAGAATCGGGCCGCCCGACACCTCGAGCGGCAGGAGCGCGGCCTCATGCGCCGTCGAGGACGCGACGAGCGTCGCCGCCGCGAGCCGCTCGAGATGGCGCTGGGCGATCCCAGCGTCGGCGTAGTTGGCCGCGATCACCTCGCCCTGCTCGGTCAGCTTCAGCCGGCCCTCGAGCGATCCGGCGGCCAGGCCCAGGATCGCCCGGTTGGCCGGCCCGCCGCCCCGGCCGATTGCCCCGCCGCGGCCGTGGAACAGGGTCAACTCGACCGCGTGCTCGCGCGCTGTCGCGATGAGCGCCGCCTGGGCGAGATGGAGCAGCCAGTTCGCGGCGAGATAGCCCGATTCCTTGTTCGAGTCGGAGTAGCCGAGCATCACCTCCTGGCGATCGCCCCGGTCGCGGAGGTGGGCGCGGTATGTCGGGTCGGACAGGATCGCGGCCAGGATGGGTCCGGCCGCCTCGAGCGTGGCCGCATCCTCGAACAGCGGCACGACGTCGAGGACCGCGACCGCCGCGTCGGAACCGGGCATTGCCGAGGCGGTCGCCAGGCGGAGCACCCGATAGACGTCGTCGGCCTCGGCCGTGAACGAGATCACGTAGCGTCCGGCCGCCTCTGGCCCGAAGCGAGCCTGGGCCCCGGCCACGACCCGAAGCGTGTCGATGACCTCGGCCGCGGACACGCCGGCCACGACCTCGCGCCGCAGATCGCCGGCCGCAATCGCCGCCTCGGTCTCGCGGTGGGCCGTGCTGTGCTGGCGGACCTCGAGCGAGGCGAGGTGGAAGCCGAACGTCGCCAGCTGCCAGCGGAGGTCCATGACGTCGCCCCAGGCCACGCGACCCAGCCCGTCGGCCACGAGGGCGTCCTGGATCTCGACGAGCTCGTCATCCAGCTCGTGCGGTCCCGAGTACCGGCCGGTGAGAGGTGCCGCCTGACCGGTGAGATGGGCCCGCGTCCGGCGCAGCCGCTCGGCCACGAACCCGAAGCGCTGACGATACGGCTCGTCGGGATAGCGGCGGCGGAGCTGGCGGTCGAGGTCGGGCAGGAGATCGGCGTCGCGGGCGAGACGCCCGGCCAGCGTCCGGGACAGGTGCTCGGGCGACGTCGCGGCCGCGATCGTCTGGGCCAGCCGGGTCGCGACGGCCTCGTAGCCGCGCAGGACGTGATCGGCATGGATCCGGAGGGTCCGCTCGGTGATCTCGGCCGTCACCGCCGGGTTGCCGTCGCGGTCGCCGCCGATCCACGAATCCCAGGCGAGGAACGGCGTGGCTCGCGGCGGGCGGGTGCCGGTCCGGCCGCTGTCAGTCGCCTCGTGGATTCCGCCGTCGCCGCTGCTCGCGCCGTCGAGCGCAGCGTCGGCTCCGCGATAGATCCGGGGGACGACGCTGAACAGGGTCTCGTCGAAGAACGCGAGCGCGGTCCGGACTTCGTCCAGCGGGGACACGGCCGCCGCCCGGAGGTCGGCCGTCCGCCACAGGAGCGTGATCTCCTCGCGCAGACGGCGGCGCACATCGCGATCCTCGCCGGCGACGATGTCGCGTTCGGCCAGGCGGGCGAGGAGGCGATCGATCCGGCGCAGCGCAATCAGCACCGTCCGGCGGCGGGCCTCGGTCGGATGGGCGGTCAGAACCGGCTGGATCCGGAGGCGGCCGATCGCGTTCGCGATGCCTGCGTCGTCGATGCCCGAGCGGCGCAGCCAGGCGACGGCGGTCGCGAGCGAGTCGTCCGGGCGATGCTCGTCGCCGGTTCCGCGCCGGCCGCCGGCCGATCGCTGAGTCGCGCGCTCGGCCCGGCGGGCCTCGCGGACCAGCTCCCGTTCCTCCGCGAGGTTGACGAGCCGGAAATACAGGCTGAACGCCCGGACGACGACCTCGGCCCGGTCCGGGTCCAGGGCGGCCAGCTCCGCGACGAGCCCGGCCCGGAGCGACGGATCGTCGCCGCGCCGGAGACGGATCGTGGTCCGTCGGACGCGCTCGACGAGATCGAGAAGGCCACGCCCGGCCTGCTCAGCGATCACCTGGCCGAGGAGGGAGCCGAGGAGCCGGATCTCGAGCCCGAGCGGATCCTTGGCGCGGCCCGTTCCGATCGTGGCCGGCTCGGCCCGGACTGCCTCGTTCGGGCGCGGGAGGTGGCGGGCCATCGCCTCAGGCCGCCTGCGCGAACGTTGTGACGCGACCGTTCCGCAGCCCGTCCGGTTCGCGGCCGCAACCTTTTGCGAGGAGATCGCCTCGTAGGCTTGTAAGGTGATCGCCATGACGGCGCCCGAGATCGGATCGAGCACCGGACCGGATCAGCTCGAGCAGCTCCGGTTCCTGCATGAAGTTGCCCGCCTTGCGACCACGGCCCGGACCTGGGACGAGCTTCTCGAGACCGTCGTCGACGGGACCCGCGATGCGCTCCACGGCGATGTCACCTCGCTCTACCTGCTCGATCGGGATGGAGCCTACCTGACGCTGGCGGCCACGAACGGACTGGATCGGTACCAGATCGGCCGGGCCCGGGTCCCGTACGGCGAGGGCGTCACCGGGCGTGTCGCGGCCAGCCGCGACCCATTGGTCATCGCCGATGTCCGCTCGGATCCACGCTTCCTGTGGGTCCGGGGCATCGACCAGCGCCGGTTCATCGCGTCGATGCTCAGCGTGCCGTTGACCTGGAACGACCAGATCGTCGGCGTCCTCAACGTCCAGACCGAGGTCGAGCGGGCGTTCACCGCGGGGGACGTCGCCCAGCTCCAGGCGATCGGCGACCTGCTGGCGGGAATTGTCGAGAAGGGTCGCCAGCAGACCGAGGCCGAAGAGCGCCTCGAGCAGCTCCGCCAGATCGACGAGGCCCGCTCCGAGCTGATCGCCCTCGTCACTCACGAGCTCCGGACCCCGCTGGCGGTTGTCCGGGCCTACACGGAGCTTCTGGCCGACGACCCGCCCCTCGACGGCCGCGATTCGCGCGATCCCGATCGGCGTGCCCAGCGTCAGGCCTGGCACGACGCGGCGATGGACCAGGTCGAGCGGCTCGATCGCCTCGTGGACTCGATCCTCGCCTCGGTCCGGATCGTGCCGGCCGAAGCTGCAACCGTCACCCCGACCGACGTCGAGGCCGCGATCGCCGAGGTCACCGATTCGATCCGGCCGATCGTCCGCCAGCACCGCCTCGATGTCCGGACCGGCCTCCGCCATCACGCCATGGCCGACGCCCCGCGGCTCCGCCAGATCCTCGAGCACCTGATCGAGAACGCGGTGAAGTACGCCCCACCGGATACGACGATCACCATCGACCACGACCTCGTCGAGGGCTTCGTCCGGATCGGCGTCACCGACCAGGGACCGGGCATCCCCGAGGAATGGCGCGAACGAATCTTCGAGCCCTATGCCCGGCGCGAGACACACACGGCGCGCGGCTCGGGGATCGGGCTGTACGCGGCCAAGCGCCTTGGTGAATCGATGGGAGCCCGACTCTGGGTCGAGCCCGCCGCGCCGACCGGCGCCCGCTTCGTCATCGCCCTGCCGGCCGCGGCCGCCGTCTGATGCGTCCTTCTCCGTTGTCCGCTCCTCCGCCACGATGAGGTCGTCGACATGATTGCCAGCCGCCCGCTCCGCATCCTCGTCGTCGACGACGACCCGGCGATGGTCGGCGCGATCACCGCGCTGGTCGGGACGGAGGGCCACCAGGTGATCACCGCCTACGACGGCTTGACCGCCGTCAAGCGCTTCCGCGAGGAGGCACCGGACCTCGTCCTGCTCGACCTCGCGATGCCCGGCCCCGACGGATTCACCGTCGCCGGGCAGATCCGGGCCGCCGGCTCCGCCCCGATCGTGGTCGTGTCCGGCGAGAGCGCCGAGGAGGCGAAGGTCCGGGCGCTCGGCATTGGCGCCGACGACTACCTCGTGAAGCCATTCGGCAAGGCCGAACTGCTGGCCCGGATCGCGGCCGTCATGCGCCGCGTCGACCGCTCGACCGCGGGGGCCGCCACCGGTCCGGTCTCGGCCGGCGACCTGGTGCTGGAGCCGGCTCGCCACGAGGCGCGCGTCGGGACGAACGGGCTGACCCTGACACCCACGGAGTTCCGGCTGCTGGAAGCCCTGGTCCGGGCGGCCGGCGACATCGTTCCGCATCACCTCCTCGCCCGATCCGGCTGGCCTGCCGAGACGGATCCGGACCTGCTCTGGCTGAAGCCCCATCTCGCCCGGTTGCGGGCCAAGGTCGAGGGCGCCGGTGGGCCGCAGATCCTCGCGGTGCGCGGCGTCGGCTACCGGATCGCGACGGGCGCGTAGGCGCTGGGTACAGCGGCGCCGCGCCGGGCAGCCCGGGAATCGGGGGCGCTCGGAGGGTCCGAGGGTCAGGCGAGGGCGAGCGACTCCGCGCGATAGCCCGCGACGTCGTGGGCGGCGTCGACGCAGACGACGCGGCAGCCGCGGGCGTCGCGGCCGCCGAGCGGGTTGAAGTGGAACCAGGCGATGTCGTTATCGGCCATGCCGGAGCGCAGCCGGCAACCGCACGCGGCGCAGGTGACCGGCGCGCCATGGCCATCACGGACAGCGACGGGCCGGCGAACCTCGGGATCGGCGGGGTGGATCATCGGGCGGCCTTCGCTTTCCGGGGACGGAGACGGCAAGACGGCGCTCGAGACGCCGTGGGCTGATCCTCGACCATTCCGCGGTGCGCGCGCGACACCAGCACCGTTACCTCTCGGTTGCGGTCCGGTTGCGGCATGTCCGCATGATGATGTAGCCAGACACGCATCACGGTGCTAGATTCTCGTCATGAGGACCACGATCGTCCTGGAGCCTGACGTTGCCGCCGCCGTGGAGCGCCTTCGGAAGGAGCGTTCGCTCGGCTTGAGCGCAGCCGTGAACACATTGATCCGGGGCGGTCTTCGCGAACAGCCGGCCGCGCGTCGCTTCGAGCAGCGATCGACGACCCTGGGGATCCGGATCGATGTCGCGAACGTGGCCGACGCCCTCGAGCAGCTCGACGGTCCGGCCACCCGTTGAGGTGCTGATCGACGCGAACCTCCTGCTCTACGCGGTCGATTCGACCAGTCCGTTCCACGCATCCGCGGCACGCTGGCTGACGGACTCCCTGAACGGCAGCCGAAACGTGGGCCTGCCGTGGCCCAGCCTGACTGCCTTCCTGCGGATCAGCACCCATCCCCGCGCGACCACGAATCCGTTGACCGCCGACGAGGGCTGGTCGTTCGTCCGGGACTGGCTCGCGGCCGGGACCGCCTGGATCCCGCAACCGACGGAGCGACACGCGGAGATCCTCGGCTCGCTCCTGACGAAGTACCAGCTCCGCGGCAACCTTGTCCCCGACGCCGATCTCGCGGCCCTGGCGATCGAGCACGGGTTGACGATCTGCTCGGCCGACACGGACTTCGCCCGATTCCGCGAGATCACCTGGCTGAATCCGCTCGAGCGCTGATCGCGGGCGAGCGGATCAGCCTGCGGCCACAGATGCCGTGAGCGGGCTCGCCACCGTCGTGTCGGCTGCCGGTGCCCGTTGCTCGACCGGCCCGACCGACACGGCCGCGATCGGCTCGATCAGCCACATGTCGGCCTCGAGCGGAGTCCGTTCGGCGAGGAGGCGCGCCGCCAGCGCCGAGCCGGCCTCGCGATGGAGCTCGACGAGGCCGCGCACCTCGGCGATGAGTTCCGGACCATCCTCGCGGGCGGCGATCGCACTCGACAGGCGCTTCCCGTGGACGCTCCGCGCATCGAGCGCGGCGAGGTGCCGGCCGTCCGGGTCGTACAGGTACGCCCGGCCACCGGTCATGCCGGCCCCGAAGTTCGCGCCGACCGGCCCGAGGACGACGACGGCGCCGCCAGTCATGTACTCGCAACCGTGCGGGCCGAGGCCCTCCACGACCGCCTGGGCGCCGGAGTTGCGAACGGCGAAGCGCATTCCCGCCCGTCCGATCACGTGGAGCCGGCCGCCCGTCGCGCCGTACAGGCAGGTGTTGCCCGCGATCGCCTGGCGATGCGGCTCGGCGGCCAGGGTCGGCTCGGGGGCAACGACAACGACACCGCCCGACAGGCTCTTCGCCACGTAATCGTTGGCCTGGCCGACGAGACGGAGCTCGACCCCGGGACCGGCGAAGGCGCCGAACGACTAGCCGGCCGCGCCACGCAGACCAAGCCGGATCGGACCGGTGAGCTCCTTGCGCTCGATCGCACCGGTCAGCCCGGCTCCGAACGAGCGGTCGGCAGTCGAGAGTACGAGGCCGTCGGCGCGGAAACCGGACTGGCCGTGGAGGGCGGCGGCGAGCCGGCGCTCGAGCGGGCTCGCCTCGCCGTGCCGGAT
>JALYPW010000339.1 GCA_030856145.1 Chloroflexota bacterium
CCCCGTACTGACGCTCGTAGTACGCGTCCCAGTCACCGGACTTTGCCGCCCGCCACCAGCCCTCGTTGTCGCGGAACCAGTCCACGGTCGCCGCCAGGCCGTCCTCGAACGCGGTCCGGTTGCGCCAACCGAGCGCTGCAAGCTTCGACCCGTCGAGCGCGTAGCGCCGGTCGTGGCCCGGGCGATCGGGCACGGTCCGGACGAGCGACCACGGCTTGCCGAGCCGGTCCAGCAGGGCCGCGATCACGTCGCGGTTCACCATCTCCGCGGAGCCGGCGACGTTGTAGGTCCCGCCGGTCGCGCCGTGGCGCAGGACGTGGTCGATGGCGCCCGCATGATCGGACACGTACAGCCAGTCGCGCTGCTGGAGCCCGTCGCCGTACATCGGCAGCGGCTGGTCGTCGATCGCATTCGTCACGAATAGCGGGATCAGCTTCTCCGGGTGATGGAACGGGCCGTACGTGTTCGAGCCCCGGGTGACGACCGCGTCGATGCCATGGGTCACCGCGTAGCTCCCGACGAGGAGCTCCCCGGCGGCCTTGGCGGCCGAATACGGCGAGCGCGGATCGAGCCGATCGGTTTCGACCGAGCGCCCGGCGGGGACCGAGCCGTAGACCTCGTCGGTCGAGACCTGGAGGTAGCGGATCGGTGGTTGGCCGGCCGCGGTCCGCTCAGCGGACCCAATGCGCACCGCCTCGAGCAGGACGTGGACGCCGATGACGCCCGTCCGGAGGAACGCCGCGGGATCGAGGATGCTCCGATCGACATGCGACTCGGCCGCGAAGTTGACGACCGCCTCACTCGCGGCGACGAGCGGCTCGACCACATCGGCGTCGGCGATGTCGCCCTCGACGAAGCCAAATCGCGCGGCCTGCTCGGGATCGGCCTCGACCCCTGCCAGGTTGGCCCGGTTGCCGGCGTAGGTCAGCTTGTCGAGAACCGTGATCCGGGCGCCGTCCCGGCGGGCCAGGATGTCGCGGACGTAGGCGCTGCCGATGAACCCGGCGCCGCCGGTCACGAGGATTCGGGCGTCCGGCGCGAGGCGCGCTGGATGGAGCGAGGTCGGCTCGGGGTTGGCCATGGCCGCTCTAGCCGACCGGTCGCTCGACCGGCGGCGCGAGACGCCCCGCATCGTCGTCGTCGCGGGCCAGCTCGGCGGCCCGGAGCAGCGACGGAACCGTGCCGGCGTCGGCCCAGTGGCCGTCGTAGACCTTGCTGAACAGGCGACCATCCGGGACGTAATGATTGAGGACGTCGGTGATCTCGAACTCGCCACGGCCCGACGGGGCCAGGGTGTCGATGACGGTGAACGCGTCGGGCCTGAGGAAGTAGACCCCGATGGGGATCAGGTCGCTCTTCGGCTGGGCCGGCTTCTCCTCGAATCCGATGACCCTGCCGTCGGCATCCAGCTCGGCCACCCCGAACCGCTCCGGGTCGGGGACGCGGTAGAGGAGGGCCCCGGCGCCGGCGTCGCTCGCCTCGAACTGTGCCGCCGTGTCAGCGAGGGCCGGGCCGCGCAGGATGTTGTCGCCAAGGATGCAGCAGAACGAATCATCGCCGACGAAGTCACGGGCGAGGCCGATCGCGTGGGCGATGCCGAGCGCGCCGCGCTGGTAGCGATACGTGAGATCGAGCCCGAAGTGGGCGCCGTCCGCGAGCAGCTCGACCACGTCGCCGACACTCTTGCCGCCGACGATGACCATTACCTCGCGGATGCCCATCCCGGCCAGCGTCTCGATCGGGTAGTAGATCATCGGCCGGTCGTAGATCGGGAGCAGGTGCTTGTTGGTCACGATCGTCAACGGGAACAGGCGCGTCGCGGTGCCGCCGGCGAGGACGATGCCTTTCACGCGGTCACGGTAGCAGAGGGGTGGCCGCCGGCCGGGGCGAGCTGGATGGCTCGATGCACGGCTGCTCGCCGCCGGGCAGGACGCCGCCCGGCCCGGTCTGGCTGCAGTCGATCGGGGTGTCGCCGGGATCGGGCAGGCCGCCGACGTAATCCAGAACGACCAGCACATAGGCGATCTTCTCGAGGTCGACAGTCGGCTGGAGGTAGGCCGTCTGGAC